>DAIOUO010000072.1:0-12229 GCA_036759485.1 Geminicoccaceae bacterium
GATGCGCTCTGCCGACGCTTCGGCGTCGACGCGAGCGCGCGGACGGTCCACGGCTGCCAACTCCTCGCGGAAGTCTATCTCCACCTGCTCGGCGGTCGGCAGGTCGAACTCGGCCTTCGCCAGAAAGCTCCGGTCGCAGCACAGTCCGTGCCGGTCGCGACGGAGTGGGCCGGCCGGCGTCCCCGGCCGCACGCGCCCAGTGCGGCCGAGGAAGCGGCGCACGCTGCCCTCCTCGACGAGCTCGTCGGTCCGATCTGGCGTCGTTGAGTCTGCTGCGACGCAGCATCGCTTGGCGGGGGCGACGCCCTTCGGCTACGAGGAGCCCGAAGCCCGCCCCGGGGGAGCAAGCATGCCGAAGATCAAGGTTGCGAAGCCGATCGTCGAGCTCGACGGCGACGAGATGACCCGGATCATCTGGAAGATGATCAAGGACAAGCTCATCCTGCCCTACCTCGACGTCGAGCTGGTCTATTTCGATCTCGGCATCGAGAACCGCGACGCGACCGACGACCGGGTGACCGTGGAGGCAGCCGAAGCCATCAAGAAATACAATGTCGGAGTCAAGTGCGCGACGATCACTCCCGACGAGGCCCGCGTCAAGGAGTTCGGCCTCAAGCAGATGTGGAAGTCGCCGAACGGTACCATCCGCAACATCCTGGGCGGCACGATTTTCCGCGAGCCGATCATCTGCCGGAACGTACCGCGGCTCGTGCCGTCCTGGACCAAGCCGATCGTGATCGGCCGGCATGCCTTCGGCGATCAGTACCGCGCTACGGATTTCCTCGTTCCTGGTGAGGGCACGCTCACGATCACGTTCCGGCCGGCGGGCGGCGGCGCGCCGATCGAGCGGGAAGTGTATCGCTTCCCGGGCTCCGGTGTAGCGTTGGCGATGTACAACCTCGACGATTCGATCCGCGACTTCGCCCGGGCCTCGTTCAATTACGGCCTGCAGCGCGGCTACCCTGTCTACCTCTCGACCAAGAACACGATCCTCAAGGCCTACGACGGTCGCTTCAAGGACCTCTTCCAGGAGGTGTTCGACAGCGAGTTCAAGGATCGTTTCGCGGCCGCCGGCCTCGCTTACGAGCACCGCCTCATCGACGACATGGTGGCCTCGGCCCTCAAGATGCCGGGTGGCTTCGTCTGGGCTTGCAAGAACTACGACGGCGACGTTCAGTCCGACACCGTCGCGCAAGGATACGGCTCGCTCGGCCTGATGACGTCGGTGCTCATGACACCGGACGGCAAGACCATCGAGGCCGAGGCGGCCCACGGTACGGTGACACGCCATTACCGTCTGTGGCAGCAGGGCAAGGAGACTTCGACCAATCCGATCGCCTCGATCTTCGCCTGGACGCGTGGCCTGACCTATCGGGGCAGAATCGACGGGACGCCGGAGGTCGAGCGCTTCGCACAGACCCTCGAGCGCGTCTGCATCGAGACGGTCGAGGCGGGGTTGATGACCAAGGACCTCGCGGTGCTGATCGGCCCGCAGCAGCCCTGGCTCACGACCACCCAATTCATGGACGTGCTGGCCCAGCGCCTCGAGGCGGCCCTCGCCGGCTGAGGCCCGATGAGGCCCGCGGGCGCCGGCGCTTACCCGAGGTAACGTTCGCGGAGATGGTCGAGCAGAGGCTCGACCATCAGCGGGCCGCCGGTCGCCTCCTCGATCAGCTCGGCGAGCCTCGGCTACGAGCCGCGCTCGTGCACCCGGCGTCGCAGCCAACCGAGCACCGGGCCTATCTCGCCACGCGCGATCGTCCCGTCGAGATCGGGGAGATCGGCCCGGATCGCCGCATGGAGCTGGGCTGCCAGGAGCGCACCGAGCGTGTAGCAGGGAAAATAGCCGAAGGCCCCCGCAGGCCAGTGGATGTCCTGCAGGCAGCCCCGGGCGTCGTCCGGGGGAACGATCCCCAACAGATGCCGCATGCCCTCGTTCCAGGCGACCGGCAGGTCGGCGACGGCGAGATCGCCCGCGAGCAAGGCCTTCTCGAGCTTCCAGCGCAGGATCACATGGAGCGGATAGGAGACCTCGTCGGCGTCGACCCGGATGAGGCCACGTTCCACCCGGTGCCAGAGGGCCAGGAGATTGTCCGGCGCGAAAGCGGGGTCGGGACCGAAGGTGTCGCGCAGCTCGCCCGCGAGAAAGCGGACGAAGGCCGGCGAGCGGCAGATCTGCATCTCGAGGAAAAGCGATTGGCTCTCGTGGACCACGATGCCGCGTGCCTCCCCGACCGGCTGGCGGAGCCACCGCCGGGGCAGGCCGGCTTCGTAGAGGGCATGCCCGGTCTCGTGCAGCACCGCCATAAGCGCCGAAGCCACATCGTCCTCGCGCCAGCGGGAGGTCACCCGGATGTCGCTGGGCGTTCCACCGCAGAAGGGATGCGGGCTCTCGTCGAGTCGGCCCGCCCCGAAGTCGAAGCCCAGGCGGGCCATCAAGCGTCGAGCGAGCTCCTTCTGCCGCTCCACGGGAAACGGACCCCGGGGCAGGCGGGCCGGCTGCCGGCGCGCCAGGGCCGCTTCGAGGATCGGGGGGATCGCGGCCGCCAAGCCGTCCAGCAGCGGAGCCACGAGCGCATCGGTGAGGTCGGGTTGGTGCTCGTCGAGCAGCGCGTCGTAGGGCCGGAGGCCGAGGGCGGCACCGGTCACCCTCGCGACCTGCCGGACGAGGCGCACCACCTCTTCGAGGCTCGGCCGGAGCAGCGCGAAGTCCGAGCGCAGCCTCGCCTCCCGCCAGACCATCTCGCAGCCGTTCACGGCACGCGCGAGGGCCTCCACCAGGCCCGGCTCCAACGCCCTGGCGCGCCGGAAACGGCGTCGCATCTCGCGCAGATTGGCGCGTTGCCAGGAGTCGAGGTCCTCCTCCGCCTCGGCACCGGCGAGGAGCTCCCCCGTCTCGTCGGCCGTCAGCAGATCGTGCGCGATCCGCTCCAGCGTAGCGAGCTGTTCGCCGCGCGCCGCGCGCGCGGCCTTCGGCATGCAGACCGCGGTGTCCCAGTGCAGGATCGCGAGCGCGCCTCGAAGGTCGCTCAGGCGCTCGAAGCGTTCCTCAAGCGCCGCGTAGTGCCAACCCATCGCTCCCTTCCGCCGCGGCCGGACGCGGCGCCGCCGCGCGTGCCTGCCACCAGAGAAGCGTGAGCTTCGCGAAGACCGCCACGCCGAGTGCCTGATGAGCAACGGCGAGCGTGGTCGCGATTTCACCCCACACGGTTACCGCCCCGAGCAGGACTTCGAGCAGGATCAATCCCGCGGCCATCGCGGCGAGACGGGACACGGTCGGCGGCAGATCCGAAGCGCGAGCTCGCCACGCGACCCCGACGAGCGCCAGCGCCGCCAGACCTGCGAGCACGCGGTGGACGAAATTGGCTCGAACGAGCGGGTCGCCGAGCTCCGGTATCAGTGCACCGTTGCACAACGGCCAAGTCGAGCAGGCGAGGGCGGCACCGCTCTTGGCGACGATCGCCGCCGAGGTGATCGCCGCGAAGGCCAGGACCCAGGAGGCCCCGACCAGCGTGGCGAACTTCGGCGGCACGGTGCCGCGCACCGGTTCGCCCGCGCGAACCGCGATCCACAGGATCACCGCGAGGACCAACATCGCGTTGCCGAGGTGAAGCGCGACGGACCACGGGCTGTTGCGGTCGAGCACGGTGATCCCACCCAGGAGCTTCTGGAACAGGAGAAGCGCCAAGAGGAACGCTGCCGCCGGCACGAGGCCGACCCGCTCCCGCCGCCGCCACAGGATCAGCCCCACGAGAACGAGCACGAGCGGCCCGAGGAAAACGCCGGCGATCAACCGGTGGACCCACTCGAGCATCACCTGCCCATAGGTGTATCCGGTATAGGGCAGGGCCGCGAAGTCCGAGGGCGTGAGCAGCCAGTAGCCGTAGCAGGTCGGCCAATCCGGGCACGAAAGGCCCGAGTTGGTCGACCGGACGAGCGCGCCGAGCACGATGAGGGCGTAGGTGAGGAGCGCCGTCGACAGCGATACCCGTCGGATCAGCCTCACGAGCTTTTCTCCCCGAGCGGCCTGCGCGCGAGCAGGACGTAGAAGGCCAACAGGGCACCGGCGAGCCCGAACCAGGTCAGTGCGTAGCCCAGATGGGGGTTCGGCAGATCGACGACCACGGGGATCGGTTCCGCCTCGGGTTCGCCGTGGGGCTCCGACCTCTCGAGCACCAGCAGAACGGGCTCCAGTCGCAGGCCCAGCTGCCTGCCGATCGCCTCGAGATCGGGGCTGTACCATCGGGGGACGGAGAGATCGGGAGCCGGCGTCGTCCACGAGCCCCGCGACCCCGCCCGCGCTACCCCTTCGAGTTCTCGAACACCGGCGGGCGGGGGTGCCGCGATCGCCCGGGCGAGCCGGTTTTCGGGGACGAAGCCCCGGTCCACGAGCAGCGTCCTCCCGTCCTCCGCACGCAGGGCGGTGAGGAGGCGTGCGCCTGGCCGTCCGTTTCGGGTCACCAACCCGAACGCCACCGAGGTGCCGGGCAGGTACTCGCCTCTCAAACGTATTCGCGTGAACTCGAGTGCCGCCGGATCGAGCACACCGCCCGGGAGCGCCCGAGCCGGGCCCGCCAAATTACGTTCGACCCGTTCGAGGAGGTCCACCTTCCAGGCCAACCGCTGGAGCTGCCACGTCCCGAGTCCGAGCAACAACGCTGTCGCGGCGGCCCAGGCGATGGTCAGGGCCGGACCGGGCCGGAACCGATGCGCGCCCGTCTCAACCCTCCCCGCCGAACTCGTGGCGTCGGTGGCGAAACTGGAGGGCCACGAGTGTCGCCTTCAACGGCCTGATGAGCAGGATGCTGAGCGCGGCGGCGAGCGGAAGCCAGACGATCAAATGGAGCCAGATCGGCCATTCGTACCGCACTTCGACCACGAGTGCGGCACCGACCACGACGAAGCCGACGATCAGGATGATGAACGCCACGGGGCCGTCGCCGCTGTCCTGGGCCCGAAGGTCGAGCCCGCAGAACGAGCAGCGCTCGGCCACCGTGAGAAACCCCTCGAAGAGGGGGCCTCGACCGCAGCGCGGACAGCGCGCAGCGAGGCCCGCCCGCACGAGCGAGGTAGAGTCTTGGCTCACCCCTGACCCGCCGTCCAGTGAAGGCTCCCGCCCCACCAATAGACCCAGACGAACAGGAACAGCCAGACGACGTCGACGAAATGCCAATACCAAGCGGCCGCCTCGAAACCGACGTGCTTGTCCGGCTTGAAGGTGCCGTACCAAGCCCGCATCGTCATGACGATCAGAAATACGGTGCCGATCTGCACGTGCAGGCCGTGGAACCCGGTCGCCATGTAGAAGGTCGAGCCGAACATCCCCGACTGGAGGGTGAAGCCCTCCCGATAGGCGTGGATGTACTCGTAGAGCTGGAATGCAGTGAAGGTGAGCCCCAGCGCGACCGTGAGCAGGAGCGCTTTGAAGGCGGTCCGCTGGTCGTTCTCCCGGATCGCGTGATGGGCCCAGGTAACCGTCGTCCCGGAGGTCAGCAGGATGAGCGTGTTCAGGAAGGGGATACCCCATGTCGGGACCGGCTCGACACCCTCGGGCGGCCAGCTCGTCGGCACCGTCTCCGGCGGGACGAGGGCGCCCCAGAAGAAGGCCCAGAAGAACGCGAAGAAAAAGAGCACCTCGGAGGTGATGAAGAGAATCATCCCCATCCGGAGACCGCGGGACACGACGTCCGTGTGCGCGCCGCTGTAGGCCTCGGCGAGCACGTCGCGCCACCACATGACCATCACGAACAACACGAGCGCGAATCCGGCGAGCGTGATCCATTTGCCGCCGGCAACGCCGTGCATCCACATGACCGCTCCTCCGGTCAGGGCCAGGGCGGCTATGCCGCCCAGGAGCGGCCAAGGGCTCGGATCGACCAAATGATAGGGGTGCTTCACCTCGTGGGCATGGCCGTGTCCGTGTACCATGCCCGCAGCCGCGCTACCCGCCATGATCCCCCGCCTCCTGCCTTGAAAGCTCCGCCGCGTTCAGTCGTTCACCGCGGCCACGCGCCGCTTCCGCAGCGCCTCCGTGGCCTCTCGGTCGACGAAGAAGGTATAGGACAAGGTGATTTGCCGCACCTCGCGGGTCGTCGGGTCCTCCAGAAGAGCCGGATCGACGAAGAAGGACACCGGCAGCTCCACCCGCTGTCCGGGTTCGAGGGTCTGTTGCTCGAAGCAGAAGCAAGCGAGCTTCTGGAAGTAGACCCCAGCCTTGTGCGGTGTCACGTTGAAGGTCGCCGTGCCGACCACGGTCTCGCTACCCCGGTTCTCCGCCTCATAAAAGGCGAGGTGCTGCTCGCCCGGCAGGACCTCCATGCTCCTCTGCACTGGGCGAAACCGCCAGGGGAGCGCCGGCGCCACATCGGCGTTGAAGAGAATCTGCACGGACTGCGTCGCTACCGAACCAGGGACGGCCTCCGCCCGCTGGGTGGTTCCGCCGTATCCCGTGACCTGGCAGAACAGCCGGTAGAGGGGCACGGATGCGGCGGTCAGCCCTACCATGCCCACCACGACCATTCCGGCCGCCGCTGCCGTGACCCGGTTGCGCCGCGCCACGCTCATTGCAAATTGCTCCCGATGCGCGCGATCGTGATCGCGTAGAACAGCAGCACCAGGAGAAGCAGAGCTCCCGCCACCAGAAGGTTGCGGGCGCGGAGCCGGCGCCGCTCGGGGTCGTCCATCGCTCTCACCATGCGACCGCGACGGAGCCGAAGAGGGCGCGGTCCAGCGCCATCGCCCCGAACAGCCCGAACAGATACAGGATGGAGAAGCGGAACAAGCGATTGGCGACGACATCCGAGTCGGTCCGCCAGGCACGCCCGGCGAGCGTCACCAGGCGGCCACCGAGCAGGGCAGCCGCCGCCCCGTAGAGCGCACCGAGGTCGAGCGTCGCGACCGGGACCAGCGAAGCAACCGCCGTCGCTACGGCGTAGACGGTCATCTGGCGGCCCGTGGCCCACCGCCCGGCCACCACCGGTAGCATCGGCACGCCGACCTTACCGTAATCCCCGGCACGATAGAGTGCGAGTGCCCAGAAATGCGGCGGCGTCCAGAGGAAAATGATCGCGAACATGACGATCGGCAGCACGTCGATCCTGCCGCAGGCCGCTACCCAGGCGACGACCGGCGGCAGCGCCCCGGCCGCTCCGCCGATGACGATGTTCTGCGGCGTCCGCCGCTTGAGCCACATCGTGTAGACGAAGACGTAGAACCCGATGGTGAGCGCGAGCAACGCCGCGGCCAGCCACCCTGCGGCGAGGCCCATCACGGCGATCGCGAAGCCCGCCGTGACGATGCCGATCCCGAGGGCCTCCGCGGGAGCGATCCGGCCCGCCGCCGTCGGCCGCCGACGCGTCCGAATCATGATGCGATCGATGTCGGCGTCGTACCAATTGTTGATCGCCGCCGACGCCGCCGCGCCCGCCGCGAGCGCGAGCATCACGGCGAGCGCGAGAACCGGATGCGGTCTTTGCGGCGCGAGCAAGAGAGCCACGAAGCTCGTGAAGAGCACGAGCTGCATGACCCCCGGCTTGAACAGCACGACCAGGTCTCGGAGGAGCGCGGCGGCCTCGCCGACGACCGTGGACGTCGCCGCCCTTGGCGCGAGCTGCTGGGCCACCGCGCTCCTCCTTCCCTCTCAGTGCCGCTCGGCGCTGACGACCGGCAGCTCGTTGAAGGTGTGGAACGGCGGCGGCGAGCTGACCGTCCACTCGAGGGTCGTCGCCCCCTCGCCCCACGGATTGTCGGCACAGCGCTCCTTGCTCGTGAAGGTCCGGTAGAGGACGTAGAAGAAGAACAGCGCGCCGGCCGCCGAGATGAACGCGCCCACCGACGAGATCATGTTCCAGCCGGCGAACGCGTCCGGGTAATCGGGAATCCGTCGCGGCATGCCGGCGAGACCCAAGAAGTGCTGCGGGAAGAAGGTGAGGTTGACACCGACGAACGTCAGCCAGAAGTGAATCTTGCCGAGCGTCTCCGGGTACTGATGACCGGTCATCTTGCCGATCCAGTAGTAGAAGCCGGCGAAGATCGCGAACACCGCACCCAGGCTCAGCACGTAGTGGAAATGCGCGACCACGTAGTAGGTGTCGTGCAGGACCTGGTCCATGCCGGCATTCGCCAGGACGACGCCCGTGACGCCGCCGACCGTGAAGAGGAAGATGAAGCCGACCGCCCACAGCATGGGCACGGTGAAGCGGATCGAGCCGCCCCACATCGTGGCGATCCAGGAAAAGATCTTGATCCCGGTCGGCACCGCGATGACCATGGTCGCGGCAGTGAAGTAGGCCTTCACGTTCACCCCCATGCCCACCGTGTACATATGGTGAGCCCAGACGATGAAGCCGATGAAGCCGATCGCCACCATCGCATAGGCCATTCCGAGATAGCCGAAGATCGGTTTCTTCGAAAAGGTCGAGACGATGTGGCTGATGATCCCGAAGGCCGGAAGGATCATGATGTAGACTTCGGGATGGCCGAAGAACCAGAAGAGGTGCTGGAAGAGGATCGGATCGCCGCCGCCGGCGGGATCGAAGAAGCTGGTGCCGAAGTTCCGGTCGGTGAGGAGCATGGTGATCGCCCCCGCGAGGACCGGGACGGCCAGCAGGAGAAGGAAGGCGGTGACCAGGATCGACCACGCGAACAAGGGCATCCGGTGCAACGTCATGCCCGGCGCCCGCATGTTGAAGATCGTCGTGATGAAGTTGATCGCGCCCAGGAGCGAGCTCGCACCAGCGAGGTGGAGCGAGAAGATGGCCAGATCGACCGCGGGCCCCGGATGGCCGATCGCTGCGGAGAGCGGGGGATAGACGGTCCAGCCACCCCCGAAACCACCGACGAACACCGTCGCGAGCAAGAGAATGAACGAAGGAACGATCAGCCAGAAGCTGATGTTGTTGAGGCGCGGGAACGCCATGTCCGGGGCGCCGATCATGAGCGGCACCATCCAGTTCCCGAAGCCGCCGATCAGGGCCGGCATGACGAAGAAGAACACCATCGTGAGTCCATGTGCGGTGACCAGCACATTGAATTGATGGTGATCCTCGATCAGCTGGGTACCGGGCTGCAGGAGCTCGGCGCGGAAATAGACCGACATCAGCATTCCGATGATGCCCGCCACGAAGGCGAACACCAGGTAGAGCGTGCCGATGTCTTTGTGGTTGGTCGAGAACAACCAGCGCTTGATGCCGGTCGGAGCGCCGTGATCGTCGGCGTGCACGGCAGCGTGAGCCATGGTCTCGCGTCCCTTCGTCTCGTGGATCGCCGTTCGGCGTTCACTCGGTGGGTCGGGCGCCGTCGGCGAGGGCGGCCACTCGCGTGACCTCGCCGACTTTCGCGTACTTCTTCTGGGCCTCGGCGACCCAGGCCTCGAATTCCGGCTTCGACACGGCCTTCACCGCGATCGGCATGAAGCCGTGGCGCAAACCGCAGAGCTCCGAGCACTGACCGTAATAGGTGCCGGGCTCGTTGATGTAGAGCCACACCTCGTTGAGGCGGCCGGGAACGGCATCGATCTTCACGCCGAACGCCGGCACGGTCCACGAATGCAGCACGTCGGATGCCGTGACCTGCACCTTGACGTAGGTCTGGGCCGGCAACACCACGATGTTGTCCGTATCGAGCAGGCGGCGTTGGCCGGACTGCAGCTCGGATTCGTCGAGAACGAGGGCGTCGAACGTGAAGTTTCCGTTGTCAGGATATTCGTAGCTCCAGAGCCACTGCTTGCCGATCGCCTTGATCGTCAGCTCCGTCTTCGGCAGCACGTCCTGGAAATAGAGAAGTTTGAAGGACGGGACGGCGATGATCACGAGAATGAGGACCGGAACCGCCGTCCAGACGATCTCGAGCGCCGTATTGTGGGCCTGCTTCGACGGGACGGGGTTACGATCCTCGCGGAACCGCCAGCAGGTGTAGAGGAGGAGAGCCAGAACGAACAAACAAACGAAAGTGATGATGCCGAGCAGCAGGCCGTGGAAGCTCGCGATCCTTTCCATGATCGGCGTCGCGGCGGGCTGCAGGCCCATCTGCCAGGGCGCGGGCGCCGCGGCCAGCGCCGGCCCGGTCACGAGAAAGGCCGCGAGCGCGGCCGTCGAGCGAATGAGCCTCGCGGTCATGCGGTCTCGGATCCCCTGCTGGGCCGCGGAGGGCCTCGAACGGACACGGAGCCGGCTCCGGCTCGGGCCGGCGGAGGCGAGGATACGGGGGCCGCCGACCCGCCGCGCGTGACAGATTGTCGCAAAAACAGCGCTTTCGAATATGTATTTGGCACCGCTCGCGGCATCGCGCGTTAACCGTTTGTTGGGTTGCGACGCTTAGGAAGGGGTAGCGGCCGTTGGCGGAGCCGGCCCGCGATACGGTGACAGCGGAGAGCATCCATGCGGTTCGTCCTGGCTGTTGTCACGGCACTCCTCACGATGGCGACCCGCCTCGCCGCCGGGGAACTTCCGCAGCCCGAGGGCCGGCCGATCCTGGAAATCAGCGGCGCTATCGGGCGCACCAACGCACCCGGCAAGGCCGTGTTCGACCTCGCGATGCTCGAAGCGCTCGGCCTGCGGGAGCTCGTCACCACGACCCCCTGGACAGAGGGCGAGCAGCGCTTCTCGGGCATCGACCCGCGCGCACTCCTGCGGGCCGTGGAGGCTCGAGGCACCGAGCTCGAGGCGCGGGCTCTCGACGACTACCGCGTCGTCGTGCCGATCGCCGACTTCGAGCGGTTCCCGGTGCTGCTCGCCACCCGCAGGGACGGTCGACCGATGGCGGTCCGGGATCGCGGGCCGCTCTGGCTCGTCTACCCCTGGAGCACCCACCCGCAGACCGCCGATCAGCCCTATCGTGGTCGAGCCGTCTGGCAGCTACGGACACTGGTCGTCCGCTGAGGGTCGCGCGAGCCTCGGCCGAGGTCGGAGATGACTCCCCGCCGGCTCGGCGTGTTGGTGTTCGCCGCGCTCTGCCTTCTCGCGGGGCTCGTGTTCGGGGCGGTCTGGATCCGGGAAGAAAGGGCCCTGGGCGTCGCCGAGGTCCTGCGCTCGGGCTGGTTCGCGAGCCGCACCGAGGCCCACCTCCTCCGCTTCCTCGCGGTCCTGGAGCGCTACGCCGCACGCGGCGAGCCGGATCGGGAGAGCTTTCTCGAACGCGTCGACGTGCTTCTGCTCGCGGTGCGGCGCCTCGTTCGCGAGCCCGACGGAGCCGGCATCATGGCCGATCCGGTCGCCGCGGCGCTCGGGTTCGAGGTGGAGGGGCGTCTGGCCGAGCTGGAACCCGCCCTCGCCGCGCTCCAGCCCGGCGACGACGCCGCTTACGGCGTGCTGCGAAGCCAGCTCGAGGCGATCGAGCGACCGCTCGCCGATCTCGTCGCGCAGAGCTACGAGCAATTTCTGGCCGCTGCCGCCTCTACCGACGACCTGGCCCGGACGCTCCGTCGCGCTCTCCTCCTCAGCCTGGGCCTCGCAGCTCTGGGCGGCGGCCTGCTGGTTTGGCTGCTCGTCGGAGCGATCCGCGAGGCGCGAAGGGCCCACGGGCAGGCCGATCGAGCCGCGTACGTCGCCCGCGAGGCGGAGAGCAGCCTGCGCACCCTCGTCGACGCCTTGCCCGTCGCCGTGACGGCGGTCGACGAGCACGGCCGGCTGCTCCTCGTGAATCGGCACGCGAGCGAGCTGACCGGCGTCGTCGAAGCCGGCGCCCTCGGCCGAACCGCCTCGGAGACCGGCCTGCCGGCCGCTCTCACGCAGATCGAGCCGGCCGACGCCCGGGGCTTCCGCGAGTGCACGCTCGAAGGGCCGGACGGTAGTCGCCGCCACCTGATCGCGACGGCGCGCCCCGTTCTGCGGGCCGACGGTTCCCTCGCACGCACGGTCCACATCGCGCTCGACGTCACCGATCGCCGGAACGCCGAGGAGCGGCTGCGGCATCTCGCCGAGCACGACCCGCTCACGGGGCTCGCCAACCGGAGCCGGTTCGGGACCCTGCTCGCCGCCGCACTCGCACGCCCGGGCGCCCGGGTCGCGCTGCATCTCCTCGATCTCGACGGGTTCAAGGAGGTCAACGACAGCCTCGGTCACCCGGTCGGCGACCGGCTGTTGCTGGCGGTGGCCGGCCGACTGGTGCGGGCCGCGGGCCCGGGTGCGGCGATCGGCCGCCTCGGGGGCGACGAATTCGCGGTTCTGCAGACCGACCCGGACGGCCCGGAAACCGCGAGGGCACTCGCGGATCGTCTCGTGGCCTCCCTGTC
>DAIOUO010000073.1:0-12188 GCA_036759485.1 Geminicoccaceae bacterium
AGACCGCGTCCTCGGTCCTCGCCCGCCCCATCCGCGAGCTCATCGGCCGGCGCTGGGCCGAGCTCGCCTTCGAGCCCGCCAACGCCGCGGTCGAGCCGGCCGACCCCGTGCCGCCGCTCGGTGCCGAGCGCTTCGTCCCGGGCCGTCCGTTCCGCGACCGCCGGGTGAGCCTGCTCGGCGGCGACGGTCGGTTGCGCATCCTCGAGACCAGCGCCGTGCCGCTGGTCGATCGCGCCGGCCGCTTCGTGGGATATCGCGGGATCGCGCGCGAGGTCGGCGAGCGGGTGCGGGCCGAGCAGCGACTGCGTTTCCTCGCGGCGCACGACCCCCTCACCGGAGCCGCCAACCGGCTCTCGCTCGCGAGCGCGCTCGCCCGAGCCGTCGAGCGGGCCGCCCGTGGTGGCCACCGGGTCGGCCTCGTGATCGTCGATCTCGACGGCTTCAAGCAGGTCAACGACGCGCTCGGCCACGGTGCCGGCGACAGCGTGCTGCGCACCGTCGTCCACCGGCTGCGCGAGGGCCTCGCCGCGGGCGACCTGGTCGCCCGGCTCGGCGGCGACGAGTTCGCCCTGCTGCTGGCCGAGGCCGGCCGGAGCGAGGATCTCGCGGCCCGCCTCGAGGCGCTCGAGCGCCGGCTCACCGAACCGATCTCGGTAGCCGGTGCCGCGGTGGCACTCGGAGCGAGCTGCGGCCTCGCTCTCTGGCCCGACCACGGCCAGGGCCTCGAGGAGCTCCTGGCCCGCGCCGACCAGCAGATGTACCGGGTCAAGCGGGCGCGGCGCGCGGGGTCCGGCGCACCCGACCGCGAGCGGGAGGGAGCCCCGGCCGTCGGGTGAGCCGAAGCGACGGGAGCGGTGCAGGCCGGCTCGCCGGATCGGCTCTTTGCCGATCGAAGAGCCTCGCCTAAAGGGCGAGAACTCGAACGAAAGGCCTGCTCATGCGCGCGATCCGCCCCGAGATCCTCGCCCTCGAACCCTCCGGCATCGGCAAGGTGGCGGCCGACCATCTCGACGACCCGGAGATCATCCCCTTGTGGTTCGGCGAGAGCGATCTCGTCACCCCGGCCTTCGTCCGCGACGCCGCCAAGGCCGCGCTCGATGCCGGCAAGACCTTCTACGGGCCGACCCGTGGCCACGTCCCGGTGCGCGAGGCGCTCGAGCGCTATCTGCACCGGATCTACGGCCTCTCGATCCACCCCGACCGGATCACGCTGCCCGGCTCGACCATGCTCACGGTGATGCTGACCTGCCAGTGCATCGTCACCCCCGGCAGCGAGGTGATCCTGATCTCGCCCTACTGGCCCAACATCCGCACCGTGGTCGAGGTCTTGGGCGGGGTACCGGTCGATGTCCGGCTCGAGGAGGGTCCGGAGCGCTGGCACCTCGATCTCGACCGGGTCGCGGCGGCGATCGGCCCGAAGAGCAAGGCGATCTACGTCAACAGCCCCTCCAACCCCACGGGCTGGATCATGCAGCCGCACGAGCAACGGGCGCTCCTGGAGCTCTGCCGGAGGCACGGCCTCGCACTGATCGCCGACGAGGTCTATCACCGCAACGTCTTCGAGGGGCCCGATCCGGCCCCCTCCTTCCTCGCCCTCGCCGAGGAGGACGAGCCGGTCTTCGTCTTGAACGGCTTCTCCAAGGCCTGGGCGATGACGGGCTGGCGGCTCGGCTGGATGGTGCACCCCAAGCGTCTCGAAACGCCCCTTCGGGTGCTCTCCGAGGTCAACAACACCGGTGCCACCGCCTTCGTCCAGTACGGCGGCATCGCCGCCCTCGAGCAGGGCGAGGCGTTCGTGGCCGAGTTCCGCGAGCGCACCCGGCTCAACCGCGACCTCGTGATGCGCATCCTGGGCACCCATCCGAGGGTCCGCCTCCTGCGCCCCGAGGGGGCCTTCTACGCCTTCCCGAAGATCGAGGGGCTCGCCGACAGTCTCGCCTTCTGTCGGCGGCTCGTCGCCGAGTGCAAGGTCGGGACGGCCGCCGGCTACACCTTCGGCGCGGGCAACGAGAGCCACATCCGGCTCTGCTTCGCGATCCACCCCGAGCGCCTCGAGATCGCCCTCGAGCGGATCCGCGGCGTGCTCGACCGGACGAACTGAAGCGGTCGGCCGGACCGCCCGAGCCGGCCGATCGGAGCCGCGGCCCGGCCGATCCTGCGCCTGGAGCTCGCCCCCTAGAGGGCCGCGGCACCCGCCTCGGGCGCCGGCGGCGCGAGGCTCTCGGGCTCGACGACCTCTTGGAGCGTACCGAGGTCGACCCAGCCCTCGCCGCTCTCGAGCGCGCGCGCGAGCACCCTGCCCTCGCGGTCGTACGCGACCAGGACCGGGCCAGTCTCCGCGCTCCCGCCGATCCCGAGGAGCTCTTCGACCTCCCCGTCGACGCACCGGATCGCGCCGGCCTCGACCGGGCCGGCGAGCACGCGACCCGAGCGGTCGCGGCAGGCGGCCCAGATCAGACCCCTGCCGTCGGCGCCGAGGACCGGATCGTCCTCGATCCCCTCGGCCAGCATCCGCGGCTCGCCGTCGGGCTCTACCGTCGCGAGGAGGAGCCGCCCGCGCGGATCGCGCAGCGCCACGAAGAGCCTCTCGCCCGCCTCGGCGACCGCCGGTGCGCGCCGTGCCTTCTCCGTCTGGACGAGACCGGTCGCCCGCCAGAGCGGTGGCTCGGGCAGTGGCCGCTCGAGGACCGCTACGTGCAAGCGTCCCTCGCGGTCCACGCTCAGCAACAGGGGCGGCGCGTCCGGCCGGACCACGAATCGGAGATGGTCGAGCGGCGGACCGGGCAGCTCGCGCCAGCCGGTCGCCCGAGCCCCCTGCTCGCGCCAGAGCAGCTCGCCCGCCTCGCCGAGGGTCAGGAGGAGCGAGCCCGACACGGTCTTCTGCCCGCCGATGCGGCCCGGAGCGACGAGTGCGGAGGCCCGCAGCTTGTCGAACGAAACCCGGGCCGGCTGGCCGAGCACGTCGCGCACGGAGCAGTCGATCCGACCCAGAACCTCGAAGGCGAGGGCGGCGATCGGCGTCGCGCCGGAAAGCCGCACCTCGTGCCGTCCTACGGTGACCGGGAGCGTCGCCACCATCTCGAGGTCGTTGCTGTCCCGGAGCCGATCCGAATGGGGCCCGAAGAGCGGCGGCCGGCGGAAGGGCGGCTGTCGCCCTCTGATGGCGAGCCCTTCCCACGGTGCCACGAGGAAGCTCACGAAGCCGTTCTCGTCGTCGTCCGTGCCCCAGACGTGGACGGCCACCCGGTCCGGGGCCCGGCCGAGGTCGAGCACCTTGCCGAAGGGGGCGCGCACGCGCCCGCCGCTCTCGACCGTGTGCTCGCCCGAGAGCGCGAAATCGAGGCGTGCGTCGCCGCGTGCCGCATCGTAGGCGGCGACCTCGAACGAGAGATCGCCGGCGCTCTCGCTGTCGCTGTCGCTCAGGAGTTTGACGAAGTCGATCCCGCAGGTCGCCGTGCGCCGGAAGGTCGAGAACCAGCCGCGGTGGCGGATCTTCTTCTGGCCGAGTGCGGTGCCCGGCCCCTCGCCCGGCACCGAGATGCGGAACCAGAACCGCCGCTCCTGCGGCAGATCGAAGAACCGCACCCGATGCCGGAGCCGGGCGTCACCGAACAGCTCGACCTCGATCCGCTCGCGGTTCGCTTTCTCGATGTCCAGATCGACCTTTCCGGTGACCATCCGGAACAGCTCGACCGTCGCCCAGCAGGGCAGCACGGTGTCGAAGGCGACGGTCGCCCCCTCCGGCTCGGGTGTCACGGCGACCGAGTGGATCGCCTGTCTCGAGGTCTCGTCGAACAGCAGCGGCGCGACCGTCTCGCGCGCGGCCACCCGAAGGTCACGGATCGTCGGCATCGCGTTCCTCCCTGCCGACGCTGCCGTCGGACCGTCCGAGAGGACGCCGCTTCGCTACCGAGCGCAAGCCTCCGGCGCGTCTTGCGCCTCGGTTCACCCAAAGGCCGAGGGCGCTTCCCGGGCTGCCGGCGACCACGCGTCCTCCGCTCGCGCCCCGTGGCACGCCCTTCCCGGCTCCCTCCAGCGGACCCGGTCCTGGCCCTCTCGCTCGTCTTCGGCGGCTGCACTCGCGAAAGGTGCCGAGCGAGCCCGCTCCCCTGCTCGAGGCGGCGAAGCCCGGCGAGACGGTCCGCTTCGCCCTGCGCGACGGCACGGTGCGCGAGCTCCGGGTCGACGCGGTCGTGCCCGCGGCGTTGCCCGCCGGTCGCCGAACCCTTCCGCTCTCCGAGTGTCGCCGCCGGCCCGCTCGCCGCTCGGGCCGGTCTTCGCTCTCAAGGCGCGAGCAGGAAGGCGAGCCGCCGCCGATCGGCCGTCACGTCGGCGAGCGTCGTGCGATCGAGCACGGCGAGAAAGGCCTCGAGCGCCTCCTGCAGTACGAGCCGCAGCCCGCAGCCGGCCTCGAGCCGGCAGAGCCCGCTCGAGGGGTGGAAGCACTCGACCAGGCGGAAATCCGTCTCGGTCGCCCGCAGCACCCGCCCGACGACGATCCGGTCCCGCGGTGCCGCGAGCCGGTAGCCGCCCGAGCGGCCGCGCACCGAGGCGAGGAAACCGTGCCGCACCAGAAGATGCGTGATCTTGCGCACATGGCCCTCGGGGATCGCGTAAGTCCGGGCGATCTCGGCCACCGTGATCAGGTCCGGATCGCGGACCGCGGCCAAGACGAGGGTCCGTAGCGCGTAATCGGAGAGCTTGGAGAGCTGCACGTCGCCCCGGCCGCGATCCTCGCGCGCCCTTCGGCCCCGCCCCTCGGCGCGCGCTCGCGACCTTAGCAGCCCGCACGATCCGCGGGCAGACCCGAAAAGGGCCGGGCGCGAGGGTCGCACCCGGCCCGCTCTCGAGGGCGCCGCTCAGCCGAAGAGCAGGCGCGGCAGCCAGAGGGCCACTTGCGGGAAGAAGAAGACGATGGCGAGACCGACCACCTGGAGCAGCATGAAGTCGACCATGCCGCGATAGATCCAGGCGAGCTCCCATTTGGGCGCCACCGCCTTGAGGTAATAGGCGGCCATCGCCACCGGTGGCGAGAGGAAGGCGGTCTGCAGGTTGACCGCGACCAGCGTCGAGAACCACAGAAGATCGATCTTCATCTCCTCGACCACCGGCAGGAAGATCGGCAGGAAGATGAAGATGATCGCCGGCCATTCGAGCGGCCAGCCGAGGACGAAGATCACGACCATGAGGAGCATGATGAGGGCCGTCGGACCGAGCCCGAGGCCCAAGAGCCAGTCGGCCAGCATCGTGCTGGTACCGAGCCGGGTGAACACCGCGCCGTAGATGTTGGAGGCGACAGCGAGGAACAGCACGAGGCTCGAGGTCTCGAGGGTGTTGAAGCAGGCGTCCCGCACCTTGCGGACGTCGAAGCGGCCGTAGGCGACCATGAGCAGGACCGCGCCGAAGGCGCCCATGGCGGCGGCTTCGGTGGGCGTGGCGATGCCGAACAGGATCGAGCCCAGCGCGGCGAAGATCACGACCGCGAGCGGCACCACCCCCGTGAAGAACTCCTTGAGGATCTGGCCGTAGGAGGTCGCCCGCTCCTCGGGCGGCAGGGGCGGCCCGAGCGAGGGGTCGAGCTGGCAGCGGATCATCGTGTAGGCGATGTAGAGGCCCGAGAGAATGAGGCCCGGGACGAGCGCCGCCGCGAACAGCTTGATGATCGAGACGCCGACGATCGGCCCCATCACGACGAGCATCACCGAGGGCGGAATGAGGATGCCGAGGGTGCCGCCCGCGGCGATGGCACCGGCACTGAGTTTCGGGTCGTAGCCCGCCTTGATCATCGCCGGGGCGGCCATCATGCCCATGACCGTCACCGAGGCGCCGATGATGCCGGTGGCGGTGGCGAAGATCGTGGCCGTCAAGAGCACGCCCAGGAAGAGAGAGCCCTTCACCGGAGCGAGGATGAGTTGGAAGGAGCGGAACAGGCGCTCCATGAGCCCCGCCTGCTCCATGATGTGCCCCATGAAAATGAAGAGCGGCACGGCGGCCAGCGTCTCCTCCTTCATGAGCCCGATGGTCTGGAAGACCATCAGATAGAAGACGGTATCGCCGAAGCCGATCAGGCCGAAGACGATCGACAGGATGATCAGCGTGAAGGCGATCGGAAATCCCAAGAAGATCCCGGTGAGCAGTCCGCCCAGCAGGACCAGGCCGAGGATCTCTTGGCTCACAGCACGCGTCCCGTCACCGCCGCGTAGGCACTCTTGAGGAATTCGGAAACGCCCTGGACGAAGAGCAGGGCGAGCGAGACCGGCATCACCATCTTGAAGGGCCAGATCACCGGCCGCCAGGGGCTCGCGTCCGACACCTCCCAGATGTCGAGCGAGTGCAGAGCCTCCTGCAAGCTCATCCAGAAGAAGAGCGCGATACCGGGAAAAAAGAACAGCACGTAGAGGGTGGCGTCCATGATGCCCTTGGTCCGCGGACTCCACCCCTGATAGAAGACGTCGGTACGGATATGCCCGCCCCGGTACAAGGTATAAGCAGCCCCGAGCATGAAATGGCTGCCGTAGAGCATGTAAGTGACGTCGTAGGCCCAGATCGTGGGCCGGTGGAAGAAGTACCGGGCGAAGACCTCCCAGACCATCGCTCCGACGAGCGGTACGATGAGCCAGCAGAACACACCACCCGTGGCGAGGGTGAGTCGGTCGATCGTTCGCACGGCGCGGAGGAGTGCCGGCGGCGGCGGACCGCCGGCCGGGGCGGTTGCGGGAGTCACGGTGCGGACCTCGATGGACGTCGGGCGGAGCGGGTGACGGCGTGGCGGGGCGGACGACGCACGGTCCGCCCCGCTCGCCCCGGAGGACTCAGTCCTTCTTCACGTAGACTTTGTCCTTCCAGTAGAAATTGCCGGCGAACTCGTAAGGTGGATAGAAGCTCAGCCGGAACGGCACGATCTTGGAGGCGTAGGCCTTCTGGCTCTCGATGACCTTCTTGTAGAACGGATCCTTGGCGGCGTACTCGGCCTGGATCTTCTCCCACTCGGTGAGGAACTGGGTGAGGATGTCGTCCGGCGTGCGGTGAATGGTGATACCTTCCTTCAAGAGCGCCTCGCAACCCTCGGCCGCCTCGCGTGCGAAGATGAAGTTGCGCTTCAACGTCGCGTCGTTGAGCGCGACCTTCATGATCTCCTGCACGTCGGGGGAGAGCTTGTTCCAGACGTTCTTGTTGACGAACAACTGGCCGCCGGTGATCGGCTCGTGCATGCCCGGCGTGTAGAAGTGCTTGGCGACGTTGTTGAGGCCGAGCTTCCTGTCCTCGGAGCAGTTGATCCACTCGGCGCCCTCGATGACGCCGCGCTCCATGGCCGGTACGATCTCGCCGCCGGGCAGTGTCACCACCGACACGCCGAGCCGGCCATAGGTCTCGGCACCGATCCCGTAGATCCGGTACTTGATGCCCTTGAGGTCCTCGAGGCTCTTGATCGGCCGCTTGAACCAGCCGAGCCCCTGCGGATAGTCGGTCGGCGCCGGGAAGCCCACGAGATTGAGCTTGATGACGTCGCGGTAGAACTCCTCGAGGAGCTCCATCCCGCCGCCGTCGTGGTACCAGCCCCAGTAGTCGAAGGCGTCCATTCCGAACAGCGGGCCGTGCGAGAGCGGAATGCCGGCCAGACTCTTGCCCAGGATGTAGCCGAAGGGTGCCATGCCGACGTCGAGCACGCCCCGCGAGGCGGCGTCGAAAACCTCGAAAGCGGGCACGATGGCACCGGCCGGCAGGGCCTCGATCTTCACCTTGCCGGCCGTCATCTTCTCGACGTTCTCGGCCCAGAGCTTGAAGAGCAGGTGCAGATTGGCCGAGGCGGGGTGCGAAGACTGGCCCTTGAGACGCAGGGTCTGTGCCTCGGCACCGGGCCCCCAAGCGACGAGCGCACCGAGCGCTGCGCCCGCGAGGAGCGCAAGGAACTTCTTCATTCTGTGGACCTCCCCGTACGGGCCGCGTGCGCGACCACCGGGGCGAGCTAAGCTTGTGCTCCCCCCGCGTGTCAATCGGACGCACCCCGGCCGATGGCCCTCTCGCCGAAGCCGCCGATCAGGCCGGCGCGGGTACCGGGCGGACGGCTGCCGGGGCCGCCCGCTCGCGGGCGAGCGCGGCGGTCCGGGCCCGCTCCTCGCGCCGGCGCAGGAAAGCGTAGCCGACGGCCGCCAGGACGGTCGCCCCGATGAACAGCACGCCGATCGCGTTGACCGCCGGCGTGAGGCCGAGCCGCACCCGGGTCGCGATGTTGATCGTGAGCGTGTCCTCCGCCCCGATCACGAACAGCGTCGTGTTGTAGTTCTCGAAGCTCTGCAGGAAGGCGATCAGACAGGCCGAGAGGATCGCCGGCCGCAGATAGGGCAACAGGATCCGGCGGATCACCTGGAGGTGGCCGGCACCCAGATCGAACGCCGCCTCCTCGAGCGTGCGGTCGAACCGCTCGAGCCGAGCCATGAAGAGCAGCATGCAATAGGAAGCGATGAAGGTCGACTGGCCCACGACCGCGAGGAACAGGCCGCCGCCCAGGTCGAACGCCCGCTGCCAGAAGATCAGGGTCGAGATCCCGAGGATCACGCCCGGGGTCAGGATCGGCGAGACCAGGACCGCGTAGAGCAGCCCCTTGAGCCGGCTCCGCAGGCTCGAGAGCAACAGCGCACCGGCGAGCCCGAGCGGCACGGAGAGCAGGATCACGCCCGCGCCGATGATCAGCGAGTTGAGGAGTGCGCGCCCCATCCGGGCGTCCTGGAACAGGCCGGTCGGCCGGCCGCGGGCGTCGAACCCCCAGAACCACTGGAGCGTGAACCCCTCCCAGGGCAGCATGGTCGGCAAGCGGCTCGCGTTGAAAGCGGCCGCCACCATGAAGACGAGGGGCAGGAAGAGGTAGGCGAAGAAGAGCGCCAGATAGAGCCCGAGGAACAGACGGAGGAGCCCGCGCGCGTTCATCTCGCGATGTCCCGCAAGCCCACCTTGAAGACCCGCAGCGCCGCGCCGACGAAGAGCATGCACAGGATCAGGAGCGCGAAGGCGTAGGCCGAGCCCCGGTTCCAGTCGCCGCCGTCGAAGAAGTAGGAATAGACGATCTGGGTGAACCAGCGGGCGTTGGTGCCGCCCGGCAGCGACTGCATGATCTGCGGCACGGCGAAGGTGCCGGCCGCCAGCATGAAGGTCATCACGCAACCCACGGCGATCCCGGGCTTGGCGTGCGGCAGCACGATCCGCCGGTGGATCCGCCAGGTCGAGGCGCCGAGATCGCGGGCCGCCTCGATCTGGTTGCGATCGAGGTTCTCGAGCGCGTTGTAGAGCGGGAAGATCATGAACAGCACATAGGCGTAGACCATGCCGACCACGACCGCGCCCGTACCACCGAGCGCGAGCGGCTCGCCGATCAGCCCGAGGGCGAGCAGGACCTGGTTGACGAGGCCGTTCCTCGCGAGGATCAAGAACCAGGAAAAAGTCCGCAGAATCTCGTTGACCCAGAACGGGATCACGAGCCCGGTCACGAGCAGGAGCGCGGTCGTTCCCCTGGCTTCCTGAGCGAGGTGGAAGGCCACCGGATAGCAGACCAGGAAAGCGAGGAGCGTGACCAGGAGCGAAGACCAGACGGTCTGCCAGAAGATCGTCCGGTGCAGGGAATTGGTCCAGAGTGCCGCGTAATTGGCGAGCGTCCAGACGTCCTCGGGCCCACCGCGCTGCGCGAGCGGCAGGTTCGGCCGGAAGGAGAGCTCGACCATCGCGAGCTGCGGCAGGACGATCAAAAGGAGCGCCCAGAGCAGCACGGTCGCGAGGATCAGCCCGGTGACGGGCCGACCGAAGCGGCGGACGAGCTCAGCCACGGGCGAGCGGGCCCTCGGGCAGGGCGAGTGCGGCTTCGACCGGAAAACTCACCGTGACCGGTGCTTCGGGTGCGAGCTCCGCGAGCCGCCCGTCGTTGGCGAGCTGGACGAAAAGGGCGGGCCCGGCAGAGGTCGCCACCACGAGATTGGCGAACGCTCCCTCGAAGTCGATCCGCTCGACCCGCCCCGCGACCCGGTTGACACCATGGCCGCCCGCCAGCGCCCCGTCGAGCCGGCAGCGCTCGGGCCGCACGATCAGGATCGCGGCACGGCCCGGGGCGAGGCCCACGGGATCGCGCGCCCGCAACGGTCCGAGCACGGTCTCGACCACCACCTCGCCCGCCGCACGCTCCCGCACTCGGCCGGGCAGGGGATTGCTCTCGCCCACGAAGCTCGCGACGAAGGCGGTGGCGGGCGCATCGTAGATCTGGGCGGGTGTGCCCACCTGCTCGATCCGGCCCTGGCTCATGACCGCCACCCGGTCGGACATGGTCAAGGCTTCGCCCTGATCGTGGGTGATGTAGAGAAAGGTCACCCCGGTCCGCCGCTGGATCGCCTTGAGCTCGGCCCGCATGTGTTGGCGGAGTTTGAGGTCGAGGGCGGAGAGCGGCTCGTCGAGCAGCAGCACCTGGGGCTCGACCGCCAGCGCCCGGGCGATCGCCACCCGCTGGCGCTGGCCGCCCGAGAGCTCGTCGATCCGCTTGTCGGCGAAGCCGGGCAGAGCCACGAGCTCGAGCAGCTCCTCCGCCCGCTTGCGGCGCGCCGCCTTGGCCACGCCGCGCACCTCGAGGCCGAAGGCCACGTTCTCCCAGACCCGCATCAAGGGGAAGAGGGCCAGGTTCTGGAAGACGAGCGCGGTCGGCCGGGCGGCGGGCCCCACGCCCCGCACGTCCCGGCCGGCGCTCCGGATCTCCCCCTCGCTCGGCTCGACGAAACCCGAGAGCAGGCGCAGGATCGTCGTCTTGCCGCAACCCGAGGGGCCGAGGAGCGAGAAGAACTCGCCCGGGCGGATCGCCAGGTCGATCCCGCGGACCGCCCAGAAGCCGCCGAAGGCGAGGCCGACGCCACGCAGCTCGACCTCGGCGCCCTGCACGAGCTCGCCCCCTTCCGGCCGGTTCCCGGCTCAGGCCGAGAGGAAGCGGTCGCGGAATTCGTTGCGGACCGCGATGAACCAGGGCGGCTCGGGCGGGTACCACCAGAGTTTCTCGATCGCATCGCCCGGATAGGCCGCCTTGAAATTGGCGGCGTACTCCGCACCGGCGAGTTCGGCCGCCCCTCGGGTCACGGCGTTGTAGCCCGAGAGCTTGACGTGGATCGCGGCGTTCTCGGGCGTGTAGTACCAGTTCATCCAGGCATAGGCCTGCTCGATGTTCTCCGCACCGATCGGGATGCTCATCCCGTCCATCCAGGTGAGCGCCCCCTCCTTCGGCGCGAGATACGTATAACGGCCCTTGCTGTCCGAGCGCAGCCGCATCGCCGGCCCGTCCCAGGTCTGGCCGATCACCGCACCGTTCTGCAGGAAAGCGGCCTCGGTCTCCTGCGCGTTCGACCAGAACTGCACGATGTTCTTCTTGCGCTCGATCGCGAAGGCGAGGCACTGCTCGTAGACCTCGCGCATGCGCTTCTCGTCCACGTAGGTGTCGCGCATGGCGTTCGACGGCACCTTGCCGATCGCATCGAGATAGAGTCCGATGCCCAAGAGCGCCGAGTGCGCCCGCACCGTCGCCTTGCCCCGGAACTCGGGCTGCCAGAGCGTCCCGTAGGAGATCTCGCCGTAGACCGGCTTCACGGCCCGCGTGTCGAGGCAGATCGCCTCGGTGCCCCAGTTGAAGGGTGCCGTGTAGCGCTTGCCGCCCGAGACCGCCCCGAGCTCGGCCGACGACTTCCACATCGACGGGATCACGCCCGAGACCTTGATCTTGCTCTCGTCGAGCGGCCGCAGGAGGCCTTGGGCGAGCCAGGCCGGCGTGTAGGTCACCGACGGCATCACGAGGTCGAAGCCCTTGCCGCCCGAGGCGCGCAGCTTGTTCAGGACCTCGTCGTTCGAGCCGTAGGTGGCGAGATTGAGCTTGATCCCGGTCTGCTTGGTGAAGGACTCCACCATCTCCGGGTAGACGTAGTCCGACCAGGTGTAGAGGTTGAGCTCGCCCGAGGAGGAGAGCGCCCGCCGGCTCACGATCGCCGGGGCCGCGAGTGCCGCGCCCGTCGCCGCCCCCAACTCGAGCACTCGGCGGCGGTCGAGCCCGCGCCGGTCCGTTCCGCCCGTCTTCGCCATCGCCCTCTCCCCGCGACAGTCGGCGGCCCGCGGCACCCGATCCGGCCGCGGGCCGAACGCCCCCCGCGCTTAGGGAAGCATCTCGGCGGTTTCGTGAC
>DAIOUO010000074.1:0-12056 GCA_036759485.1 Geminicoccaceae bacterium
GCCTCATTGAAGCGTGCGAAGGCTTTTCGACGCGGCCGATGCCGAGCGGACTTCCCCGGCATTATTGCCGGGGCCTCATTGAAGCAATCCAGCAGGTGTGCGATGGCGAAGGATCAAGTACGACTTCCCCGGCATTATTGCCGGGGCCTCATTGAAGCTCAAGTCGAATCTTATTCTGAAGAAGCCTATTGAAATTAGTCGACTTCCCCGGCATTATTGCCGGGGCCTCATTGAAGCTAGAACAGGCCGAGATCGCGGAACAGCTTGTCCTGCGACTTCCCCGGCATTATTGCCGGGGCCTCATTGAAGCCTGTCGAGACGTGCGTACTCGATCGTCTGGACCTGGAGACTTCCCCGGCATTATTGCCGGGGCCTCATTGAAGCCCGAACCACGTCCTGTCGACAGTGTAGCTCGAACCGGGACTTCCCCGGCATTATTGCCGGGGCCTCATTGAAGCTGTCTGTTATATGAAGGCTCGGACTCCTCCTCCGATGGACTTCCCCGGCATTATTGCCGGGGCCTCATTGAAGCGGCGCTCCGCAATACAAGAAGCGCGCGTCGCCACTGGACTTCCCCGGCATTATTGCCGGGGCCTCATTGAAGCGGGGACGTGGACGCGCTCCGACGCGCCGCGCTCGAGGACTTCCCCGGCATTATTGCCGGGGCCTCATTGATGGGATACGGCGGTTCCACGCGCCGATCCGCGAGAGACGGCGACATCTTCGTTATTTCCGTTAGGGCTGGCACATCAGCTCGTAAGCCGTCTGCGCTGGTTTTCGTTACGCAAACATGCACTCGAGCCCGCCCCCGGAACACACTTGCCATACTCTTCTCCTGAAGACCGTCGCATACGAGCCCAACCGTCGAAACGGAGGCGTGCGCCCTCGGATCGGCGGTGTCGTCCGCACCCGAGTTGGCCGCCCCTCCCGCCATCCAGCCGGACCCAATCGTGCCGAGCGCAGACGGCCGTGCGGCCCGCGAGCCGAAGCCGGCGAGACCGAAGTCGTGCCGCGAGCGCAAACCGGCTCGGTGCATCCGGCGTCTCTCGGATCGCCTCCTCGTCGCATCGGCTTGACGCCCCGCTCCCCGGCGCGCACCTGTCGGCGCATGAGCGCGATCACCGTCCTCGACCGTCCCCCGGGCACCACCCCGTCGGGCCTTCCCCGAAAACCGAGCTGGCTCCGGGTCAAGGCCCCGACCTCCGAGGCCTGGCACGCCACCCGCCGGCTCGTCCGCGAGAAACGGCTGCACACGGTCTGCGAGGAGGCCGCCTGCCCCAACATCGGCGAGTGCTGGCAGCACCGGCACGCGACCGTGATGATCCTGGGCGACGTTTGCACCCGGGCCTGCGCCTTCTGCAACGTCAAGACCGGCACGCCGGCGCCGGTCGACCCCGAGGAGCCGGCGCGCCTGGCCGAACTCGTCCTCGCCACGGGCCTCGAGCACGTGGTGATCACCTCGGTCGACCGCGACGATCTGCCGGACGGCGGCGCCTCCCAGTTCGTCCGCTGCATCGAGGCGATCCGGCAGGCGGCCCCAACGACCACGATCGAGATCCTCACCCCCGACTTCCTGAGGAAGCCCGGGGCGGTCGAAGCGGTGGTGGCGGCCCGGCCCGACGTCTACAACCACAATCTCGAGACCGTGCCGCGGCTCTATCGCACCGTCCGGCCCGGCGCCCGCTATTTCCACTCGCTGCGGCTCCTCCAGAAGGTCAAGGAGCTCGATCCTTCGATCTTCACCAAATCCGGCATCATGGTCGGCCTCGGAGAAGAGAAGCGCGAGATCCTCCAGGTGATGGACGATCTGCGCTCCGCCGAGGTCGATTTCCTCACCATCGGCCAGTACCTGCAGCCGACCCCCCGGCACCACCCGGTCGTCCGCTTCGTCGAGCCCGCCGAGTTCGACGCGCTCGCCCGGCACGGCCGCGCCAAGGGTTTCCTCCTCGTCGCGGCCTCGCCCCTCACGCGCAGCTCCTACCACGCGGGGGCCGACTTCGCTCGGCTCAAGGCCGCCCGCCTCGCCGCACTCGAGGCCGGTGCCGGCCATCGCGGGGGCTGAGGCCGCGATGCCGACGCACGCCGAGAAGCGCCATCTGCCCTGGACGCCCGAGCAGCTGCACGCGCTCGTGGCGGACGTCGACAAATATCCGGAGTTCCTGCCCTGGTGCAAAGCGGCGCGGATCACCCGCCGCGAGGGCAACGTTTTCTACGCGGATCTCGTGATCGCCTTCAAGGTCTTCCGCGAACGCTTCACGAGTCGGGTCACGTTGTTGCCCGATCTCGGGATCGACGTGGCCTACATCGAAGGACCGTTCCACTATCTCAACAATCACTGGCGCTTCGAGCGGGCACCGGACGGCGGCTGCATCGTCGACTTCTACGTCGACTTCGAGTTCCGCTCGAAGATCCTGCAGAACGTGATCGGGCTCCTCTTCAACGAGGCGGTCGGCCGGATGGTGGCCGCCTTCGAAGCCCGCGCCAAGAAGCTCTACGGCGAGGGTGTGGCGGCCACCGGTGCCGCCGCCGCACCGGCCGGCTGAGGCGGCGCGGCGAGCTCGACTTCGAGCCGTTCGAGCTCGTCCAGGATCCGCGCGAGCCGCTCGCCTCCGACGGTGAGCGCGTATTCGACCCGCGGCGGCACCTCCGGATAGGCGGTCCGCGACAGGAGGCCGAGCCGCACGAGCTTGGCGAGCCGCTCGTTCAGCACCTTGGTCGAGATGCCGGGGATCGCCCGCTCGAGGGCACCCGGCCGCCGCACGCCCCGCCGGACGGCGCGGAGCACCTCGACCGACCATTTGCACCCGACCACCTCGGCGAGCCTGCCGCGGCCCTCTTCCGCGTGAGTTTTCTCGCCATCTTTCAACAAGATGTACCGTCCGGTTCCCACCGCACCGGAAGGTGCCCGCTTGCCTTTCCCGGATCGTTCCGGCCTCGTGGTGGGCGGGGACCCTCCACGGGGTCGCAAAGCACGAAGCATCGGAGGTCGCAAGCCATGCAGCCGATCAGGGTGGCCGCCCTCGCCCTGGGTCTCGCCCTGCCGGCCCCGGCCGACGCGGCCGAGGTCGCCTTTCCGACCGGCTGGCGGGACTGGAAACACGTCAAGAGCATGGTGATCGAGCCCGGTCACCCGCTCTACGAGGCTTTCGGCGGCATCCACCACATCTACGCCGACTCCAGGGCCGTCGAAGGTTACCGGACGGGCAGCTTTCCCGACGGGGCCGTGATCGTCTTCGATCTCCTGGAGGCCGAGCGCGCGAACGACGCCGTCGTCGAGGGCCCGCGCAAGGTCCTGGGCGTGATGCGGAAGGACGGGCGGGCCTTCGCCGCGACCGGCGGCTGGGGCTTCGAGGGCTTCGCCGCCGGCGATCCGAACAGGCGGGTAGTGGGATCGCAGGCGGCCGAGGCCTGCTTCGGCTGCCACGCCGGCCAGGCGGCGAGCGACTACGTCTTCAGCCGCTTGCGGGAGTGAGCGGTCGGGCGGGGCCGACAGCGGCCGCCGCCTCGGCCCGTGCACCGTCCTCGCCCGACCGCCGCACGGGGGGCGGGGCCGGCTGCGCCCAGCGGTCGAACCGCGCGGGCGGCAGCGCGGCCGAGCGCCGATCGGTGCCGGCGCCGGTGGCAGCCGGAACCGGTGGGGCGCTGTCGAAGTCCGGCCAGAACCAGCCGGCGGAAGAGCGGTAGGACATGGCGGTCGCTCCGGGCACTCGCTCGGCGCGGGCAGCTTCGCCCGCCAGCGCCCGAGCCTCGCCCGCCAGAGTGAACACGGCCTTGAGACCCTGCCCGATCCGGGCCCTCGTCCGTATCCGGGTGCGTCGAGCGGAGCCGTCTCAGGCGAGGCCCGCCTCGGGCCCCGCGGGGTCCTCGCCCAGCGCCGCGAGCCCGAGTGCCAGAACCGCCTCCACCGAAGCGAGCCGCACCGCGCGGCGGTCGCCCGGGAACAGGCAGCGCCGATGCAGGAGCGGCCCGTCCCGACGGGCGGCGGCGAGGTGGACGAGGCCCACGGGCTTCTCGGCCGTGCCGCCGCCCGGCCCGGCGATGCCGGTCACCGCGAGCGCGAGGCCGCAGCCCGACCGCTCGAGGGCGCCCAGGGCGAGCTCGCGGGCGCAGCGCTCGCTCACCGCGCCGAAGCGCTCCAGGGTCTCGACCCGCACGCCCAAGAGCTCGCGCTTGGCGGTGTTGTCGTAGACCACCCAGCCGCGATCGACCACGGCCGAGCTGCCGGCATGCTCGGTGAGGCAGGCGGCGACGAGCCCGCCCGTGCAGCTCTCGGCGGTGGCGAGCCGAATGCCGCGCGCCCGACAGGCGTCCAAGAGCGCCCGGGCGGCCACCAGGCAGGGCTCGGGGAACATCAGGCCGGGCTCGCGAGACGGCAGGTCACGAGCACGCTCGCCATGATCCCCTCCCCCCGGCCGATCGCGCCGAGCCCCTCGCAGCTGCCCGCCTTGAGGCCGATCGCCCCGGGCTCGAGCCCCAGCAGGCGGGCGAGGCTCGCCCGCATCGCCGCTCGGTGCGGGCCGATCCGCGGTCGCTCGGCCAGGATCGTCACGTCGACATGCTCGAGTACCCCGCCGGCCGCGGCCAGGAGTTCGAGCGCGTGGCGGACGAAGAGCGCCGAATCGGCGTCCTTCCAGCGCGGGTCGGAGGGCGGGAAATGGCTGCCGATGTCGTCGGCGCCGATCACCCCGAGGACGGCGTCGGTCAGCGCGTGCAGGACGACGTCGGCATCCGAATGGCCCTCGAGGCCGAGCTCGAAGGGAATCTCGACCCCGGCGAGCACGAGCCGCCGGCCGGGGACCAGCCGGTGCAGGTCGATCCCCTGGCCGGTGCGGCGCGGTGCGGCGCCGAGCAGGCGGCGCTCGGCGGTCGCGAAGTCCTCGGGCAGGGTGAGCTTCACATTGTCCTCCTCGCCCGGGACGTGGACCACGGGCAGACCGGCCCAGGCGGCGACCGCCCCGTCGTCGCCGAAGCCGAGCGGCGGCGCCCGCCGGTGGGCGTCGAGGATGGCACCGAAGGCGAAGCCCTGCGGCGTCTGGACCCGCACGAGCCCCTCGCGCTCGACATCCTCGAGCACCCGCTCGCCCCGGGTCCGCCTGAGGCTGTCCACCACCGGCAGGGCCGGCAACACGGCCGGATGGCGGTCGAGGGCGGCGAGCACCCGGTCGATCAGGGCGGCACCGAGAAAGGGTCGGGCGGCGTCGTGGATCAAGACGAGATCGGGCGGATCCCGGGCGAGACTCTCGAGGCCCGCCCGCACCGAGGCCTGCCGGGTCGCCCCGCCCGCGACCGGCGGCAGAAGGTCGAGCCCGCGCGCGGCCTCGGCATAGAGGGCACCGTGCCCCTCGGCGATCACCACCCGGACCGCGTCGATCCCCGGATGCCGGCCGAGAAGCTCGAGCGAATGACGGAGCACCGGTCGCCCGCCGAGCGACCGGTACTGTTTCGGGATCTCGCCGCCGGCCCGGATCCCCTGCCCGGCGGCCACGACCAGCGCCACGCAGCGCACGCGGAAGAGCCCTCCTCACCTCGGGCGAGCCTAGGAGCGGAGCCGGGACACTGCCAAGCACCGCGCTGCCGCAGCGGGGCTTGATGCCGCCCCTGCTCCCGGCTAGCACTGCACTAGCCGTGTGCACCGGCATTCCCGTGCACAGGATTTGTGCAGATGGACGGTCACGCCGCGCGCAGCCACGCCGACCGCCCGGCCCCCGCCTGCCCGGCCGAGCTGCTGCTCGCCAACCTGCCGAGCCCGCTCCTCGCCCTCGACCCCGAATTGTGCATCCGGGCCGTCAATCCGGCCGCCGAACTCCTGCTTTCGGCCAGCGCCAAAGCACTCTTGGGTCGGCCCCTGGCCGATTTCCTGACGCCCCATGCGCGCCTCGTCGACTTGGCACGCCACGTGCAGGGCGGGGCCGGCTCGCTTTCCGATTACGGGATGGAGCTGGCCCTTGCACGCGGGGAAGTCGTGACCGTGGACTGCCACCTGGCGCCGATCGTCGAGCGCCCGGGCGAGGTCCTGGTGCTGCTGCATCCCTGCTCGGTCGCCCACCGGCTCGACGCCCGCCGCGCCCAGCGCGGCTCCACCCGCTCGATCGCGGGGCTCGCCGCCACCCTCGCGCACGAGGTCAAGAACCCCCTCTCGGGCATCCGCGGCGCCGCCCAGCTCCTCGAGCCCGCGGTCCCGCCCGAAGATCGGCCGCTCCTCGCCCTCATCTGCGAGGAGACCGATCGGATCGTGAAGCTCGTCGAACGGATGGAGGAGTTCGGCGACGGCGCCCCGATCGAGCGCCGGCCGGTCAACATCCACCAGGTGCTGGAGCACGTCCGCCGGCTCGCCGAGAACGGCTTCGCCCGCCACGTCCGCTTCCTCGAGGCCTACGACCCCTCGCTGCCCGAGGTCGAGGGCGACCGCGACCGGCTGATCCAGGCCTTCCTCAACCTCGTCAAGAACGCTGCCGAGGCGGTCCCGGCCGAGGGGGGCGCGATCACGCTCGCCACCCATTACCGGCACGGCGTGCGGCTCGCCGTGAGCCACGCCCGCACCGCTCACGAGCTGCCGATCGTGGTCGAGGTCAAGGACAACGGGCCGGGCGTGCCGCCCGATCTCGAGGAGCATCTCTTCGAGCCCTTCGTCACCACCAAGCCCAAGGGCAAGGGCCTCGGACTCGCACTCGTCGCGAAGGTGGTGGCCGACCATGGCGGGGTCGTGGCGCTCGAGCGCGGCGATCCCGGCACCATCGTCCGCATCCGTCTGCCCGCCGCCGTCCGGCCGCGTCGCGCGGCGGAGCCGGAGCCGTCCCGATGAGCGGCGAGACCATCCTGGTCGCCGAGGACGACCAGGCGATCCGCACCGTCGTGATCCGCGCCCTCTCCCGCCAGGGCTACCGGGTCCAGGCGACGAGCGTGGCGGCCGCGCTCTGGCGCTGGATCGCCGAGGGCCGGGGCGACGCCGTCGTCTGCGACGTCATGCTGCCGGACGAGAACAGCCTCGATCTCCTGCCCCGGATCCGGGCGCTCCGGCCCGACCTGCCGGTCATCGTCATGAGCGCCCGCAACACGCTCTTGACCGCCGTGCGGGCGACCGAGCGCGGCGCCTTCGAGTATCTGCCCAAACCCTTCGACATCGGCAATCTCGTGGCCGCGGTGCAGCGCTCGCTCGCCCGCCGCCGCAGCCGGCCGGCCGAGGAGCCGCCGGTCGAGCTCGAGGAGCCCTTGCCGATCGTCGGCCGATCTCCCGCGATGCAGGAGATCTATCGCATCGTCGCGCGGCTCACGGCCACCGACCTCACCGTGTTGATCGCCGGCGAATCGGGCACCGGCAAGGAGCTCGTGGCCCGCGCCCTGCACGATTTCGGCAAGCGGCGCGGCGGGCCCTTCGTCGCCGTCAACATGGCGGCGATTCCCAAAGAGCTCATCGAGAGCGAGCTGTTCGGTCACGAGAAGGGCGCGTTCACGGGCGCGATCGGCCGCCGCGCCGGCCGCTTCGAGCAGGCCGAGGGCGGCACCCTCTTCCTCGACGAGATCGGCGACATGCCGCTCGAGGCGCAGACCCGCCTCTTGCGCGTCCTCCAGCAGGGCGAGTTCGTGCCGGTGGGCGGCAGCCAGCCGATCCGCACGAACGTGCGGATCGTGGCCGCGAGCCATCGCGATCTCGCCCAGATGGTGAGCCAGGGCCTCTTCCGCGAGGACCTCTTCTACCGCCTCAACGTCGTGCCGATCCGCCTGCCGGCGCTGCGCGAGCGGGTCGAGGACATTCCCGCCCTCGCCCAGCATTTCCTCGCCAAGGCCAGGGCCGAGGGGCTGCCCGCCAAGATCCTCTCGCCGGGCGCGATCGCCCGCCTCAAGGCCCATTCCTGGCCCGGCAACGTGCGCGAGCTCGAGAATCTGATCCGCCGCCTCTGCGTCCTCTACAGCGAGGACACGATCGAGGAGGCGATCGTCGAGCGCGAGCTCGCGGGTGCCCGCGGCCTGCCGGCCGAGGAGGCTCCGAGCGAGGCCGCCGAGCCCGACCTCGCCCGCGCCGTCGAGCGCTTCCTCGACCGCTTCTGGCGGGCCTACGACGAGGGGGCGGCGCCGGCCGCGATCTACGAGCGGGTGCTGCGCGAGGTCGAGCGGCCGCTGATCGCCCGCACCCTCCAGCTCACCCGCGGCAACCAGCTCAAGGCGGCCGATCTCTTGGGCATCAACCGGAACACGCTGCGCAAGAAGATCCGGGAGCTGGACATCCAGATCCTCCGCGGTCCATGACGCGAGCGTGATCGAGACTCGGGGCCAGACCCGGCCGACGGGCGGCGGCTTCCTCGCCGGCCTCGGCTCCGCCTTGCGCGCGCTCCTGCGCCGCGCCGAGGTCGAACGTCGCCTGGCGCTCCTGCTCGTGGCGGGCGCGCTCCTGTCCTCCGTCGCGACCTATGCGGCGATCACCGGGATCGGGCCGTTCACCGCCAGCGTCCCGACCGTCATCCTGCTTCTCAACCTCGACCTCGTCCTCCTCCTCCTTTTGGGCGCCGTCGTGGCCCGCCGGCTCGTGGCCCTCTTCCTCGAGCGGCGGCGCGGCGGTGCCGGCTCGCGCCTGCACACTCGGCTCGTGGGCCTCTTCTCCCTGGTCGCGGTGCTGCCGGCGATCCTGGTGGCGGTCTTCAGCGTGGTCTTCTTGAGCTCCGGCCTCGAATCCTGGTTCGCCACCCGGGTCCGCAGCGCGCTCGACAACTCCCTCGCGGTCGCCGAGGCCTATCTCGCCGAGCACCGCGAGGTGATCCGGGCCGATGCCCTCGCCATGGCGGCCGACCTCAACCGCGAGGGGCCCGCGCTGCTCGACCAGCCGGTGGCCTTCCGCCAGCTCGTGAGCGCCCAGGCTGCGGTGCGGGCCCTTTCCGAGGCCGTGGTCTTCGACGGCTCGGGCCGAGTCCTGGCGGCGGCCGGGCTCGGCCTCGCTCTGGGCTTCGAAGGGGTACCCGAAGACGCCCTCGCCCGCGCCGCCCGCGGCGAGGTCGTGACGCTCACGGGCGACAGCGACGATCGGGTGCGGGCGCTCGTCCGGCTCGACGGCTTCGGTGACGCCTATCTCTTCGTCGGCCGGCTGGTCGATCCCAAGGTCCTCGCCTTCATGGAACGCACCCAGCAGGTCGTGAGCGACTACCGGCTGATCGAGACCGAGCGCTCCGGCATCCAGATCACCTCGGCGCTCATCTTCATGACCGTGGCACTCCTCCTCCTCATGGCCGCGGTCTGGCTCGGCATCGGCTTCGCCGACCGGCTCGCCACCCCGCTCGGTCGGCTGATCGAGGCGGCCGAGCGGGTCCGGGCGGGCGATCTCGTGGTGCGCGTGCCCGAGGAGGAGGCGAGCGACGACGAGATCGGCTCCTTGGCCCGCGCCTTCAACCGCATGACGAGCCAGCTCGATGCCCAGCGGCGGGCGCTGGTCCGCGCCAATCGCGAACTCGACGAGCGTCGCCGCTTCATCGAGGCGGTCCTGGGTGGGGTCACCGCGGGCGTGATCGGGCTCGACGCCGACCGCCGGATCCGCCTCGCCAACCCCACCGCGGCGGGCCTCTTGGGCGTGATCGAGGAGGAGCTCGCCGGCCGCCCGCTCGAGGCCTCGCTACCGGAGGTGGGCCCGCTCTTCGACCGGCTCCTGGCCGACGGCGAGGAGCCGGTGCAGGAGCCCGTGACCGTCGTCCGCAGCGGCCGCCAGCGCACCCTCCTGGTCCGCCTCGCGGCTCAGGGCGGGAAGAGCGGTATCAGCGGCTTCGTGCTCACCTTCGACGACGTCACCGAGCTGATCGCGGCCCAGCGGCAGGCGGCCTGGGCCGAGGTGGCGCGGCGGATCGCCCACGAGATCAAGAACCCCCTGACCCCGATCCGGCTCTCCGCCGAGCGGCTCGGCCGCCGCTTCGGCGGCCAGATCGACCCGGCCGAGCGCGAAGGGTTCGCCCGCGCGATCGAGACGATCGTCCACCAGGTCGACACGATCGGCCGGTTGGTCTCCGAGTTCTCGGCCTTCGCCCGCATGCCGGCCCCGGTCATGCGCAGCGAATCGCTCGCCGAGCTCGTCCATCGCGCGGTCCTTCTCCAGCAGACGGCGCGGCCGCAGATCCGCTTCCGCATCGAGCTGCCGGACGACGATCCCTTGCGGCTCGACTGCGACGCCGAAAAGATCGGTCAGGTCTTGACCAATCTGCTCCAGAACGCGATCGACGCGCTCGGCGAGGCCCCCGACGGGCGGCGACCGGCCGAGCCGCGGATCACCGTGCGTGGGCAACGCTTCGCCCGGGAGATCCGGCTCGAGGTCGAGGACAACGGGCCGGGCTTCCCACCGGGCGACCGTCACCGGCTGCTCGAGCCTTACGCCACGACCCGTGGGAAGGGGACCGGGTTGGGGCTTGCCATCGTCCGGAAGATCATGGAGGAACACAACGGTCGGGTGGAGCTGGCCGACGGCGGCGAGGGGGGCGCGCTCGTGCGGCTCGTCTTCCCGATTCGCAACACAGCATGATACCGGAGCCGCCGATGCCAGGGTCGCACGGCCGCTCCGCCGCCGGCAGCGGCCGATCGGGACGATCGCATGAGCAAGGATATCCTGATCGTTGACGACGAGGCGGCGATCCGCGAGGTCGTGGGCGCCGTGCTCGAGGACGAGGGCTACCGGCCGCGCCAGGCGGCGACCGCGGAGGAGGCGCTCGCCCAGCTCGCGCGGCGGGCCCCGGCACTCGTCCTGCTCGACATCTGGCTCGAGGGCTCGAAGATGGACGGGGTCCAGCTCCTCGAGCGGATCAAGGCCGAGTACCCCTTCGTCCCGGTCGTCATGTTCAGCGGCCACGGCACGATCGAGACCGCGGTCGCGGCCATCAAGAAGGGCGCTTACGATTTCATCGAGAAGCCGTTCAAGGCCGACCGGCTGATCCTCGCCGTCCATCACGCCCTCGAGGCGAGCCGGCTCAGGCGCGAGAACGAGGAGCTCAAGAGCAAGATCGGCGAGGAACTCGAGCTCATCGGCAGCTCGCCCGCCATGGTCAAGGTCCGCCAGACGATCGAGCGGGTGGCGCCCACCAACTCGCGCGTCCTCATCTCCGGACCCGCCGGCTCGGGCAAAGAGGTCGCGGCCCGCACGATCCATCTCCGCTCGCGGCGCGCCGCCGGGCCCTTCATCGTGCTCAATGCCGCCGCCTTGAGCCCGGAGCGCGTCGATCTCGAGCTGTTCGGCGCCGAGCCCGGCTGGCACGGCACCGAGCAGGGCCGGCTGATCGGCAGCTTCGAGCGGGCCGACGGCGGTACGCTCCTGCTCGACGAGGTCGCCGACATGCCGCTCGAGACGCAGGGCAAGATCATCCGCGTCCTGCACGAGCAGCGCTTCACCCGGCTCGGCGGCGACCAGCGTGTCGAGGTCGACGTCCGTGTGCTCGCCACCACCAACCGCGACCTCAAGGCCGAGATCGCGGCCGGCCGCTTCCGCGAGGATCTCTACTACCGGCTCAACGTCGTGCCGCTCGAGATGCCGCGGCTGACCGAGCGTCGCACCGACATCCCCGAGCTCGCCCGCCACTTCGTCCAGCTCTCGGCGCGCGTGCTGGGCTGCGCGCCGCGCGCCATCTCCGACGAGGCGATGGCGGTCCTCCAGATGGCGGACTGGCCGGGCGACGTCCGCCAGCTCCGCAACACCATCGAATGGCTCATGATCATGGCGCCGGGGCCGGCCGACCGGCCGATCGGTATCGCCGACCTGCCGCCCGAACTCACCTCTTCGGCCACCTCCGGCATCGACCCCGCGGCCAATGGCGAGCTCGTCTCCATGCCGCTTCGGGAGGCGCGCGAGCATTTCGAGCGCAGCTATCTGCAGGCCCAGCTCCAGCGCTTCGGCGGCAACATCTCGCGGACCGCCAACTTCGTCGGCATGGAGCGCTCGGCCCTACACCGCAAGCTCAAGGCGCTCGGCCTCAACAGCAGCGACGATTGAACCGATCCGCCGCCCGGAGAGCCCCGCGTGCACGTGATCGTCGCCGGAGCCGGCCAGGTCGGCGCCAGCATCGCCCGCTATCTGGCCAAGGTCGGCAACGACGTCACCG
>DAIOUO010000075.1:0-12001 GCA_036759485.1 Geminicoccaceae bacterium
GTGCTGGCGGAGAGATATCCGAGGCTGGTCCACTGCAGCATCACCGGCTTCGGCCCCGACGGCCCCTTGGGCGGTCGTCCCGGTTACGATGCGGTGATCCAGGGCATCACCGGCATGTTCTCGGTCAACGGCTCACCGGAGTCGGGGCCGGTCCGGATCGGCATCCCTCTCGTCGATATCGGAACCGGACTTTACGCTGCCGTAGCGATCTTGATGGCACTGGTGGAACGTCAAACGTCCGGGCGGGGCCAACATCTGGACATCAGCCTTTTCGACTGTGGCCTCGCCATGATGCATCCGCACGCTGCCAACTTTTTCCTTTCGGGCAAAGAGCCCCAGCTGACGGGCAGTGCGCATCCCAACATCAGCCCTTACGATACGTACCGGACGGGAACGGTGCCCGTCTTCTTGGCAGTCGGCAACGAGCGTGCTTTCCATCGGCTCTGCGAAATCATCGGCGCACCGCAACTCGTCGACGATCCTCGTTTCGCGTCGAACTCGGATCGAGTGGTCAATCGCGCTGCCCTCAAGGCCGAACTCGAGCGCGCCTTGGCCCGGCACGACGGCGCGGAGCTTTGGCGGACACTCATCGACGCGGGCGTTCCGGCTGGCCCGATCTTCGGGCTTCGCGACGCCACCACGCACCCGCACACCGCGCACCGCCGCATGGTTGTCGAGGCCGGCGCTTACCGGGCGATGGCGACGCCGATCAAGCCGGGGCGCAGCGGCTGGACGCTGCGTGGCGTTCCCCCGCGTTTCGCGGAGCATACCCAGGCCGTTCTCGATAGTGAGCGCATCGCGCCCGAACTTCGGCAACGTGCGGAAGAAGCGGGGGCGCTTCCCCGCACACGCCGGCGTTAGATTCCCAGGTGGCGGTGGAGTGTCGCGGAGTCGGCGAGGAGGGCCGTAGGTGGTCCCTGCCAAACGACCCGGCCCTTCTCGAGAACGTAGAACCGGTCGGCCACCGATCCGAGAGAGGCGACGTTCTTGTCGACGACGAGGATAGAATGGCCGCGCGATTTGAGCTCCGCCAGCGCGCGCCAAATATCGCGACGAACCAAGGGCGCAAGCCCCTCTGTCGCTTCGTCGAGCATGACGAGCCGGGGGTTGGTCATGAGTGCCCGGGCGATGGCCAACATCTGTTGCTCACCCCCGGAAAGTCGGTCGGCGAACTGATCGGCCCGTTCGGAGAGCCGCGGGAAAAGCTCGAACACCGCATCCAAGGTCCAACCGGGCCGCCCGCCCGACGGCGGTCGAGCGGTGGCGACCAAGTTTTCGCGAACGGTCAGATTCCCGAAGACCTGGCGGCCCTCCGGGACGAGACCGATACCGAGGCGCGCGATCCGAAACGGCGGCAGGCCGTCGATTCTTCGACCGTCGAAAAAAGATGTGGCCCGCCCGTGGGCGAACCCGCCCGATGATGGTCAGCAGGGTGGTGGTCTTACCCATACCATTTCGGCCGAGCAGGCCGACCACCTCACCGGTACCGACAGCGAGGTCGACCTCGTGGAGGACCTGAGCGGTCAGGTAGCCCGCCGAAACGGAACGAAGCTCGAGGAGGGGCTCGGACGTTTGGTCGGGGCGGCGTGATTTGAACACGCGACATCCAGCTCCCAAAGCTGGCGCTCTACCAGGCTGAGCTACGCCCCGGCGGGCGATTGTCTAGGCCATCGGGGGCACGGCGGCAACGCATTCGCGGGACGGCTCCGACGGCTTCGTGTGCCGTTCGCCGACGCCACCATGGGTGTCCCGCCGGGAGTCGCACCGTGCCGTTGGCCTCGGCCGTCGATCCGTCCGTCTCGTCCCGACAGAGCGACGCTCGACGAAGGAGGAACGCGTCGGAGTCGAACGCGAATGGGCGGGGTTTCACGAATTGACGCCTGCCCGGCCTCGCACTCGCCCAAACTGTCAGGTGGCACACGCGACGCCATCGCCGCCCGCGAGAGGCTCGTGCCCTTCTCGCGACCCCTGTCGCGCGGGCCGAATGCGGCTGCCATCGGCACGCAAGATCTCTCCGCCAGAAGCCGGCAGGTCACCGCCCCCGAGGCCGCGCCATTGGAGACGAGCGGGATCCTCTCCGGGCATGACGATCGAAGCGGGTACTGGGGCGAACCCGAATCGTCGATAATAGTCTCTGTCTCCCACGAGGAAGACGAGGCGCCAGCCGAGGTCGCTCGCTCGCGAAAGGGTCTCGAAGATCAACGCGCGCCCGATGCCAACGGCTCTTCTGCTCGGATCGGTAGCGACCGGACCGAGAAGGAGGGCAGGCTCTTCGGCCAGACGAATCGGCCAATAGCGAATGGTCCCGACGAGACGCCCGGCTTCCTCCGCGATCAGACACAACCCGTCGACGCGGGGAACTCCCACGCGATAGAGGTAGGAGATCTTTCGCTGACGGTCCGGCCCGAACGCCGAGTCCAACAAGGATTCGACTGCCGACGCATCACTGTCGCGTTCCTGCCGAAGATGAAGCATCGATTGCGGGTCCCGGGCCTTGGGATCGAAGCTACCGCGCCGCCCGAGGAGCCGACTTTGCGGAGGTCAGCCGTTCAGCGGCGCGCGTGTTTCGAGAACGACCGACGTCGTCGATCGCGCGCCAACCCGGCAGATGCTTGACCGCGCAGCATGACGATCGGCCCGTATCATGCCCGGCGCTCCTGTCAAGCTTCCTCCGGGCCGACTGCCCTCATCGGCCCGGCGGGTTGAATACCGGAACGAGCGGTCCGGGAGTCCCGTGCGTCTCCAAGCTTCTCCGAAGGACCCAGTCGACCGTCGGAAATGCGAGATCGTTCCACGGGATGTCCGCCCAGTCGACCAAACGGACATCCAGACTTTCGATCCCCGGGGAAACGTCCGGATTCAACAATCGCGCTCGGAAGAGGAGTTGGACCTGACCTATTTCCGGCACACTGTAGACGGCGAGCAACCCGTCGATCTCGATTTCGGCCCGAGCTTCTTCCCAAGCCTCCCGACGGGCACCTTCCTCCGCCGATTCCCCGAGCTCGAGATATCCCGCCGGGATCGTCCAATAGCCGGCTCGCGGCTCGATCGCTCGCCGGCAGAGGAGGATCCGATCACCCCATCGGCACACCGCGCCGACGACGATCTTCGGATTGCGGTAATGGACCAGGCCACATCCGCTGCAGACGTGCCGCTCCCGGTCGTCGCCCTCGGGGCGGGCCAGCTTCAACGAGGCGCCGCAGCTCGTGCAGAAACGCATCCGGCTCGCTCACCGTTTCTCGTCGAGTGGCCGCCTGAACAACGCCTCGGCGGCTCCCCGAACGGACCGACGACGCGCCAACTCCGCACCGACCCGTCGGAGTTCCTCCTCGAGAGCCGTTCGATAGGCCTCGAGGTCGGCTATCGACAGCGGTTCGAGCGGCCGGGGCAGACCCGTTGTCGGCCGAGGCCGAAGCTCCTCCTCGTCCACCGAGATCCCCTCTCGATCGGAGTGCCCGCACTTGCGCTTCGAGCCCCGATCAAGCCGGACCGCGTCGAGCTTGACAAGACCGCCCTGGGCCTGCGAGGTCGCCTCGACTGCGAGGGAACGGCGTCGCGATGGCGGATCGAGCGGTCCGGTACTTTCCGGTTTCCTGGGAGCAGCTGCACCGGGATGCCAAAGCCTTGGCCTGGCGTCTGGCCGACATCGGGCCGTTCGAGCGGATCATCGCCGTCACGCGCGGTGGCCTCGTGCCGGCGCATATCATCGCGCGCGAGCTCGACATTCGTGTCATCGACACGATCTGCATCAGCTCGTACGACGAGACAACCCAGCGTGACGCCGTCGTGCTCAAGCCCGTGGAAGGTGACGGTCGGGGCTGCCTGATCGTGGACGATCTGGTCGACACCGGCACGACCGGGCGGATCGTGCGCGAGATGTTGCCGAAGGCACACTTCGCCACCGTCTACGCCAAGCCGGCGGGTCGGCCGATCGTCGATACTTTCGTCACTGAAGTCAGCCAGGATACCTGGATATTGTTTCCCTGGGACACCGAGCCGCGGTACGCGCAGCCGATCGCGAAGGCCCGTAACGACCGTTGAGCCGGCCGGACCGGCGGAGCTCAGTCGAGGCTCGCCGAGGTCGGAGCCGAAGCGACCCGGCGATGGGCGTGCGTACGATCGGCGGGGCCGGGGCGAGGCATCGATCGCCCGAAAACGGACTGCACTCCCGCGGTCGCTCGGGCGGCGCTGTCGAGCCCGTAAAGGTCGGCGAGGAGGAGCAGTCGGCCCTCGGCGTCGAGGTCGACGGTGCGGTAGTCGAGGAACACGGGAACGGGCTCGACCAACTCGATCCGTCGCGTGCGGCGGGTGGCGAGCGCCTGTTCGAGGCGTGCCGGATCCCAGCCCTGGTCGGCAAGAAGGGCCAAGGCGAGCTCCGCGGGCCGCTCCACACGCACGCAACCGTGACTGAGAGCCCGGTCTGTGCGCCCGAACAACCCCCGCTGTGCAGTGTCGTGCAGATACACGGCGTGATGGTTCGGGAACACGAACTTGAATCGACCGAGCGCGTTCTCCGGCCCGGGACGCTGGACGAGCCGAGGCCGGCCGCCCTCGGAGGTTTGCCAAACGAAGCCAGCCCTTTCCAAATATCCTGCCTCGCTCCGCTCCCGGTCCAAAACTTCTTGCACGATGCTCGCAGGTACGTACCACATCGGATCTAGGTCGATGAAGCGTATGACGTCGTCAAAGACGGGAGTTGGTGTCTTGTCGTCCCCGACGATTACCCGAGAACGCAGCGTGACGTGCCCGTTCTGTATCAACCGAAGTTCAAAGGCTGGAATGTTGACCTCGACATACCGGCGCAGGACCGCCCGTGATGCGTGGTCTCCGGCTCGAGCGAGGTTCAACTGTATTCGTGCCAACTGTTCCGCGACGGGCTCGCGCAGCGCAGCCAGGGTTCGTGCTCCCACGACCCCATCCGGTGTCAAGCCGTGACGCCGTTGGAAGCGCCGGATCGCCTGCGTCAGCACCGCGTCCGACGGTTGGGCCTCGAGGTACTTGGCCGGCAGGTCCATCGATTGGACCAGGCGCCGCCGAAGCTGTGCCTGATCGATCACCAGGCGCCGCCTCGGCACGTCCGCTTCGGAGGCGATCTCGGGAGGCTCCAGTGTGACCGACTCCGGGAACGACACGAGGGCGGTGCCGACCGGCCGCCATCCCCCGACGGCCTGGACGATCATGAGCTCGAGCGCGGCGAGCCGGAGCTGGCTTCCGACCTCGGCACGTTCGAGGACGGCCATCGCCCGCAGGACCGCCTCGGCCGATGGCAAATCGTTCGAGCCACGACGTCGGGCAAGGTAACCGAGCCAAGCTCGGCTCAGCCGTCGATCGACGCGCGCGGCGCTCAGCCTGTCCGAGGTGTCGACGCCCTCCTGTGGAGCTGAACCTTCCGGCCAAACCGATGGATCGAGTCTGTGCTCGCGATCGAGGAGCCTGAGCAGAGCAGTCCGCCGGCTCTCCGCCGTCGGTGTCCCCGACCACAACAGGACATCATCGTGCGGGTACAGCACTCCCAGCGTCGCTTCGCGAGGCGCACGCTGGGGCGATCCATGGCGCGAGGTCGGTTCGTTGGCGGCTCGCACGCCGGCATACGTGAAAAGGGATATCGAGAACGCCAGTCCGAAAATCACCGCTTTCAGGCGCATACCTGGCTCCGAATGTCGTCTGCCGGCGAACTATCGGAGCCCGCGCCACCCGCCAAGTGCCCGTAAGCCTCCATCCTACTCGAGTGAGGAAGAGATCAGGGCGATTCGCTCGATCTTGGCCGGCGGCCCCCTCGAAGACAGGCCGCGGCTCAGGTCACCGGCAGCATGACGTGGGTGCGATAGGCAGTGCGGCCCGCCAGCCGTTCGAACCACGCCTCAATTCGAGGCTGCGGGGGCCGTTCGATCGGCAAATTGCGGTAGCGCCACCATGCGCAGCCGACCGGAATGTCGCCCATCGTGAAGGTGGCTCCACCGACGAATGGACGGTCGGCGAGATGGCCGTCGAGGAGGCCCCAGATCGGACCGAGACGTTCGGCGGCTGCTCGGACTGCGCTTGCATCGCGACGCTCGGGCGGCGTTCGAATCGTCTGCCAGAAAACGATGGTCATGTCGGGCATCAAGGTCGTCAGCATCCAATCCATCCAGCGGTCGGCTTCGGATCGAAGTCCCGGGTCTTCCGGCCAAAGCGTTCCGGCCCCGTACTTGGCCGCCAGATAGCGCACGCAGCTGTTCGATTCCCAAACCACCGTGTTTCCGTCCAAGATGGTCGGGATCTTTCGATTCGGGTTCATTCGTCCGTATTCGGGGGTATCCAAGCCGCCGAACGGACCCCCGGCATCGATCCGCTCGAAATCGAGACCGAGCTCGCCGATGGTCCACATCACTTTCTGGACATTGATCGAATTGGTTCTACCCCAAACCTTGATCATCGCCTGCCTCCCGTCGGACCCCGAGACGTTTTCTCGATCTCAAATGCACCTACCGCCGTCGACCTCGAGGGCGACGCCCGTCAGGAACTCTGCCTCGTCGGATGCGAGGAAAAGGGTCGCACGAGCCACGTCGAGCGGTGTGGAGAGGCGACCGAGCGGGACGGACGCCCGGAAACGCTCCCGCAGCTCCGGAGAATCGCCGCCCATGAAGGCCGGGAGCAGCGGGGTCTCTCCTGCTACGGGACACACGCAATTGACACGGATGCGATCGGGCGCGAGCTCGATAGCGAGAGCCTTGGTCGCGGTGATGCACGCTCCTTTCGATGCATTGTACCAGACGAGGCCCGGGCGGGGCCGAATGCCGGCGGTGGACGCCGTGTTCACGATCGCCCCGCCACCTTGACGGCGCATCTGCGGAACCGCGTGCCTCACCGCCCAGAAGAGCGCCTTCACGTTCACCGCCATCACCCGGTCGAAGTCGGCCTCGCTGACCTCGGTGCAGGGCTGGTTCACGTGGGTCACGCCGGCATTGTTGACGAGAATATCGAGCCGCCCGAAGCGCTCGAGCGCCGTACCGATCATGCGGCCGGTGTCGGCGTCCCGGCTGACGTCGCAGCCGACGGGGGCAGCGCGCCCACCCCGCTGCGTGATCAGATCCGCGACGCGGCGGGCGGAACCCTCGTCGATGTCGGCCACGACCACGGCAGCTCCTTCGGCGGCGAACAAGGTCGCGATCCCCTCGCCGAAGCCCCGTCCGGCTCCGGTGACCACGGCGACCTTATCGTGCAGACGCATCGCGTTCCCCTCCGTCGGTGGGTCGCGATGAAGCCGAGCGCGGCGAGGCGGGTCAAGCGGGCGAAGAACAATCCAGATCGCCGTCGAGGGGGCCCAACCGGTCCGCCTGTCGGCGCCGGACGCGGAGCGTGCAGGACACGCTCCGCGTCACCCCATGAACCTGCGCAGCTCGCTCAAGGTGGCTTCCGGCTGCTCCACCATCATCATGTGCCCGGCCTCGGTGATCTCGACGCAGCCGGCTCCCGCTATCCGCTCTGCCAAGGCACGGCCGGCTCGGGGCGGCGTCATGCGGTCTTCCGCGCCGACCAGAACCAGGGTCGGGCAGCGGACGGCTGCAGCGGCTCGATCGCCGTGCCGATACTCCTGGCAGGCCGCGAGATCGATCGCCAGAACGGCGGGATCCCCGCGCAACAGGAGCTCCCGCGCGGTACCCATCAACCAGCCGCCGGGTAGAGCACTGCCACCCATGTGGCCGCGCATTCCGAACGCCCAGTCGCAGATGAGCTCGACCGCCTTGCGATCGTGTCGGCCGGCGAGCTCGAGAAGTTCGGGATGGACGGGCATCGTCGCCGCTGCGCCCAGGAGCGCGAGCTGTGACACACGGGTCGGGTACCGAGCGGCGAGCTCCAAGGCGGCGAGGGCACCCATCGAGTGGCCGATGACGGCTGCTCGCTCGGCGCCGATCGCCTCGATGAGGGCCGCGAGCCATTCCGCGATCTCGCCGATCGATCGCAGCGGTGGTTGTCCTCGGGCTCGGCCATGGCCGGGCAGATCGACGGCCACGGCGTTCCAGCCGTGGAATGCGAGATACCGACCCTGGAGGGTCCAGACGCTCTGGTCCATGCCGGCACCGTGCACCAGCACGGCGGTACGAGCACCGCGGACCACGGCTCGGCCATAGGTCGAGATCGCGATCGAAGCCGAAGGCGCGGAACTGCCGGTCATGTCAGCTCGGTCGCTGCGAGGCGCGCAGGGCTCGATCGAGGTCGGCGATGACGTCGTCGGGGTCCTCGAGGCCCACGGATAGCCGGATCATGTCGTCGCGCAGTCCGACCGCGGCCAGCTGTTCCTCCCCGAGCTGGAGGTGCGTCGTCGAGGCCGGGTGGATGATCAGCGTCTTGGCGTCGCCCACATTCGCGAGGTGAGACGCGAGCCGGCAATGCTCGATTAGCCGGGCTCCGGCCGCTCGTCCCCCTTTGACACCGAAGCTCACGATCGAGCCTGCGCCCCTGGGAAGGAGCCGCCGCGCGAGCTCGTGGTCGGGATGCTCCGGCAGGCTCGGATGGATGACGTAACCGACCGCGGGGTGAGCAGTCAGGAAGCGCAGGACCCGCTCGGTGTTGGCGACGTGCCGCGCCATTCGCAGCGGTAGCGTCTCGACACCTTGCAGGATGTAAAAGGCGTTGTGAGGGCTGAGGCACGCACCGAAGTCGCGGAGGCCTTCCGTGCGGGCGCGAGCGGCGAAAGCCGCGGGTCCGAATGTCTCGGCGTAGGTTACCCCGAGATACCCCTCGTAGGGTCGGCTCAAAGTCGGGAACTTGTCGCTCGCCATCCAGTCGAACCGACCGCCGTCGACGAGAATCCCTCCGATCGCCACACCGTGGCCGCCGAGCCACTTGGTAGCGGAGTGGATGACGAGGTCGGCGCCCAACTCGATCGGACGTGCCAGGTAAGGTGTGGCGAACGTGTTGTCGATCGCGAGCGGCAGCCCGTGCGCATGGGCGAGCTCGGCGAGGCGCGGGACGTCGAGCACCTCCAGTCCGGGGTTGCCGATCGTCTCGCCGAAGATCAGGCGTGTGTTCGGCCGGATCGCGGCCGCGAACCCGTCGAGATCGCGTGGATCGACGAAGGTGGTCTCGATCCCGAACCGGGGCAGGGTGAGACGGAGGAGGTTGATGCTGCCGCCATAGAGGTTGCGGGCGGCCACGATATGCCCTCCCGCTCCCATCAGGGTGACGACGAGCAGATGGAGCGCTGCCTGACCGCTCGCTGTCGCGACCGCGGCGACGCCGCCCTCGAGGGCAGCGATGCGTTCCTCGAGAACGGCCACGGTCGGGTTCGAGATGCGCGTGTAGATGTGGCCCGCCCGCTCCAGGTTGAACAGCCCGGCCGCGTGGTCGGTATCTCGGAAGACGTAGGACGTCGTTTGATAGATCGGCACGGCGCGCGCGCCGGTGGTCGGGTCCGGGACCTGCCCGGCGTGCAGCGCCAGTGTGTCGAACCGCAGAAGCTTGGGGTCGGCCATCGCCAGCTCCGCCGAGAGCGAGAGTAGCTTAGCGCCTCGCCGAGAAGCGGAACAGGGCGAACGCTCCCCTTCTCCAGTTCAGGCCGAGGGCACCTCTCCGGCCGAAGAGGACGGGAGGATCATGTTGCCGAGCTGGTTCAACACCGCCCGCCGGCCGTCGACGTCGAGGCCGAGGATATCCACGGCCATCTGGATCGCCGTCAGGGCAGCACGGATCACGGCGAGCCACAGCGAATCGACGAGAATCCGCCACGCGCGTTCGAGCGAGAAGTTCGACATCGTCTTCATCCTTCGATGTAGATGGAGTTGGCTTGAGAGCTGTCGTTGGTCACGAGATGCACCGTGACCACGCGACCGAGTTCACCGACCTCGAAGCAGGGGAAGCCGCCGGGGCTAACGACGTTGCTCCGTCGAAGCGTGAGCTGCGGCGAGGCCGAGGGCCGGGCCATGATGCGGATGGGGTTGTTGACACTCACGAGCCGGAACATCGCGGCGGTAAGACCCGCCGGCATGCTCGCCGCCTCGAATGCGACATAGCTCACGGGATCGGACGAGCTGATCCGCAGCAATTGGCCGGCCCGGTTCGCGGCGACCACGTAAGGGGTCGTATCCGAGTTGCTTCCCTGACTGGCGTTGGTCCAACCGAGATTTTCTTCGTATGCGAACTCACCGTCCGGTACCGTCGTCCCGTAGACCTCGATCTTGCCGGACGTGGCGTTGTGGCGCAGCACGATCGCCACGAGCTGATGCTGGCGGCGGATTGTCAGCGTCGTTCCGCCGGCCGGGTTCTTGATCTCGACGTTCGCGTCGCCGGCCTGGATCGTGACGCTGCCGGTCCCCTGCCGGATCAGCCAGAGCAAGGCGGCGGGATCGCCGGTAGCGAGCAGCGGTAAGGTCGAGTCGCCGATCGTGTAGGTCGATGCGACCGTGACGGTGATCGGGTTCGCGTTGTTGATGCGATGGATGCGGCCGAAATCGGCCGGCGAGATGTTGAAGCTGGCGTTGCGTTCGCGCTCGGGCACGCGGCCCGGCAGATTCACCCCCGGGCTCCAGCCGTTCGCCAAACGCGAATACCAACCCGGCCCGGCCCACGGCGTTCCGGACGGGAGCGCCGCAGATGACTCGCAGTAGACGACGAAGCCGTTGCGAGGCTGGCTCGGCTCGGCAGTACGCGGCGGGAGGTAGAGGGGATCGGCGATCTCGACGCGATGCAGCGGACCGGATGGGTGATCCTCGCCGTTGCCGATCGCGATCCGGCTTTCCTGGCCCGGCGCGTAACCCCGCGGTCGATAGAGTCGTGCCACGTTGAACGAGGTGATGTCGACGCCGAGGGCCTGGCGGGGGCTCGCGTTCTTGACGTTACCGTCCCGGATCGTGCTCGTGCCGTCGTGGAAGTCCCCGGTCAGGACGAGCTGGCCGACATTGGGCGCGCGGACCTGGATCGCCGCACCACCTTGGCTCGGCTCGTTGAGCCAGAGCGCGGAGGGAAGAAACAAGTCGCCCTCACCGGCGCGGGCTTGGGAATCTTCGCTCGACACTCCGACCGGATTGAGCTGACCGAAGCCGTTGCAGTTGGCGAAGAAGCAACGCATCACCGAGCCCGGCAGGGTAGCGTTGCTGTCGACCCACGGGACCGTGCAGTTGAGGACGTAACAATTGACGAAACTCACGTGGCGGGTGCTGCCGGCGTTGCCGCCACCGGCTGCGCCCTCGACACGAAAGGCCGTCTCGACGAACTCGACGTCGCAATTGACCAGGGCAGAACGCATCACCCGGCGGAGCCAGATGCCGGTGCTTCCCGCCGGCGCGCCCGCGCTGTTCACCTGCACTCGATTGAGCAGGATGTTGTTCATGACGTAGAGCTTGCCGGCGACGGGCGGACCGAGGTGCTCGACGAGGATGCCGGTCGTACCGGCTCCTTTGAGCTTGATGGAGACCTCCTCGATCAGCCCGTCCCCGTAATTGACGCCGGCACCCGCCTCGTTGGCGTAGAGCCGAATGCCGTTGGCCAGGAGATCATGGTCGCCGCCGCCCGGGCCGGCGGAGATCTCGCGGATGCAGCATTCGTTGGCGTTCTCGAGCTCGAGGCACCAGCCGGTCGGTGAACCGCCGGCGAAGCGCAGCCTCTGGGCGATGAACTCGTGGCCGTGGGCGAGGATGCCGGACAGACTCATCCGGATCGAGAGGTCTTCGATCGAGGACCGAGTCCAATCCGTGGTGCCGCCGGCATCGACCGTGTAGGGGCTCTCGTTCCGGTGGAAGACGAAGGCTCGCTCACCCTGGGCCTCCACCACGGTGATGTCGCGCCCCGCGCCAACGATGCGGCGCCGAGGCTTGACGTGCACCACGTTCGCCAGCCGGTAGCGGCCCGCCGGCACGTGGACCTCGAAGGCCGCATCCACGGCGGCCTGGAAGGCGGCCGTGTCGTCGGTGACCCCGTCCCCAACGGCCCCGAAGTCGCGGACCGAGACCCGCTCCGCGAGCTTGTCCCGCAAAAGGCGCCTCGGGCTCGTGCCCGACAGCCGCCAGGACAGCGCCTCCACCGA
>DAIOUO010000076.1:0-11944 GCA_036759485.1 Geminicoccaceae bacterium
GCTCTACACGAGCCATTGCGCCGTCTGCCACGGCGGCGACCGATTGGGGGGCACGGGTCCGGCGCTCCTGCCTTCGAACCTCGGCCGGCTGAAGCCCGAGCAAGCCCGGACCGTCATCGCCCGGGGGCGCGAGGCCACCCGCATGCCGGGCTTCGCCGGAACCTTGTCGGAGGCCGAGATCGACGCTCTCACGGCCTGGGTGTTCCGCGAGCCCGAGACCCCGCCCGACTGGACATCGGCCGACATCGAGGCCTCGCGCCGTTTCTTCCTCGATCCCGCCACCCTGCCCGATCGGCCGCTGCACGATGCCGACCCGCTCAATCTCTTCGTCCTGGTGGAGCAGGGCGATCACCACGCCTCGATTCTCGACGGCGACCGGCTCGTGCGCCTCGCCCGCTTTCCGACCCACCTGGCCGTCCACGGCGGCCCGAAATTCGGCCCCGACGGCCGCTTCGTCCATTTCGTGAGCCGCGACGGCTGGGTCCTGCGTTACGATCTCTGGTCGCTCCAGCGCGTGGCCGAGGTCCGGGCCGGCATCAACGCCCGCAACATCGCGATCTCGGCCGACGGCCGGGTGCTCGCGGTCGCCAACTATCTGCCACACACGCTCGTCCTCCTCGAGGCCGCGACGCTGCGGCCTTTGAAGGTGATCGAGGCCACCGATCGGAAGCGGCAGAAGAGCTCGCGGGTGAGTGCCGTCTACGCCGCCCCGCCCAGGAACGGCTTCGTCGTCGCGATGAAGGACATTCCCGAGCTCTGGGAGATCGATTGGCGTCCCGACGCGCCGCCCGTCTTCGAGGGCTTCGTGCACAGCCACGAAAAGGGCATGATCGAAGCCCTGCCGAGCTCCGAAGGACCCTTCCCGATCCGCCGGATCGACGAGCTCCCCGAGCCCCTGGACGATTTCGTCTTCGATCCCTCCTGGCGCCACGTCGTCGGCTCCTCGCGCGACGGGACCAAGCTCCGGGTCGTGAACCTCGACGTCCGGCGGGTGATCGCGGAAGTTCCGGCGGCCGGCCTGCCGCATCTCGGGGCCGGGATCACCTTCGAGCGGCAGGGCACCCGCCTGCTGGCTTTCCCGAACCTGCGCGAGCCCACGCTCACCGTGCTCGACACCCGAAACTGGCAGGTCGTGAAGCGGCTCGAAACACTGGGGCCCGGCTTCTTCCTCCGCTCGCACGAGGCGAGCCGCTACGCCTGGCTCGATGCGAGCCTCGGCCGCAAGCGGGACACGGTACAAGTGATCGACAAGGAGACGCTCGAGATCGTGAAGACCGTGACGCCGATCCCCGGGGCGTTGGCCGCCCACACCGAGTTCGACCGGCACGGTGCCCGCGTGTGGTTATCGGTCGGCGAGCGTGACGGCACGGTGGTCGTCTACGATGCGCGCACGCTCGAAGAGCTCGCTCGGATCCCGGCCGACAAACCCTCGGGCAAGTACAATGTCGGCAACAAGATCGGCCGCTCGGAAGGGACCAGCCACTGAGCGCCCCGGCTTCGCTCCTGATCGCCGGCCACGGGGTCGCGGGCGGGCCCGGGGTGGCGGCCGGGCACGCCCGGGCACTCGCGGCCGAGCTGCCCGGGCTCGCCGTCGAAGCCGGCTGCCTCCGGGGCGAGCCCGCGGTCGAGGCGGTCGCGAAACGGCTGCCGAAGCCCCTGATCGTCGTGCCGCTGCTGATGGCCGAGGGATACATCCTGGACCACTTGCGGCAGCGGCTCGGCGGGATCGCGGGACTCGTGGTCACGCGCCCGCTCGGTGTGCACCCCGAGCTCGCAGCGATCGCCGCCGAGGCGGCCGAAGCGACCGCAGGGGTGCGCGGCTGGCGCACGGACGTCACCACGCTCCTGCTCGTGGGCCACGGCACGCCCCGCCATGCCTCGAGTGCGGCCACCGCCGAGGCGCTGGCCGGCCGGCTCGCGCGGACCGGTCGGTTCCATGGTGTCGAGACGGCCTTTCTGGAGCAGCCGCCCTTTCTGGCCGAGTGCCTCGAGACGCTCGGCGCCGCCCCGGTCGTGGTGGTCGGCCTCTTCGTCGATGCCGGGCCGCACGGCCGCGACGATGTCGAGGCGGCGATCGCGGCGGCCCCGGGGCCGGTCGCCTATACCGGCCCGATCGGTCGGCTCCCGACGATCCGCTCGATCCTGCGCGAGCTCGCCGGGGTCTAGCCGGTCGGCGTCAGGCGGCGCGGGCGAGCCGCGGCCGCTCGCGCCAGAGATCCTCGGCCAGTTCCTGCGCCTCGGTCGGCGTCCGGACTCGACCCAGAAGATGCAGCGCGAGTGCGGCGGTGCCGATCACCGCGGCGCGTGGCCCGGCCGCCTGCAGCTCGCCGGTCCAGAGTGCGCCGAGCCGGCGTACGTCGAGCGGCTCCTGCCGCCAAGGATGCCGCTCCTCCGCGAGGAGCGCGGGCCAGCTCTCCTCGCGCACCTCGCCCTTCTCGACGCGCAGGACCCGACAAGGCTTCTCGGGATTGCGCTGCGCCTCCCCACCACCACCCTTGAACACGGCGCAGCTGCCGCCACCCAGGATCTGCTCGGCCTCGGCGTGGAGGGCGAGGTAGGGCGGATGGAAGACGCCCACCATCCGCGCCCGCGCCCGCGCCGGGTCGAGGGCCCGGACCAGGCTGTTGACGGCGGTACGCACGCCGAGTCGCCGCTTGAGCTCGAGGAGGTCGAAGAGCCGCGGCGAGAGGACCTCGATCGGCAGATAGGCGAGCCCATCGCGATCGAGCGCACGGGCCGCCTCGGTCGGGCTCGAGGCGATCGGGAGTCCGAGCGCGGCGAGCCCCTCGCGGGTACCGGCGGGCCCCTCGCCCCCCACCCCGTGCAGGAGTATCCGCACACCGGCGAGTGCCAGGAGCCGGGCCGCGAGCAGGAACCAGGGCAGCTGCTTGTGGGCGTCGGCATAGGAGGGCCAGTCGAGGTCGACCGCGAGCTCGGTGAGATCCGCCAGCCGGGCGCGGGCGGCGCGCGCGAAGCCTGCGATCTCGGCCGCGCTTTCCCCGCGGGTGCGCAGCGTCAGGAGAAACGCACCGAGCTGGAGCTCGTCGACCCGCTCCTCGAGGATCGCCGCCATCGCCGCCTCGGCCTCCTCGAGGCCGAGTGGTCGGGAGAGCGTGGGGCCCCGGCCCACGATCCGGAGCACGCCCACGAACGGATCGCCCGCACGATAGACGAGATCGGCCATCGCCCGCTCCCCTCTCACACTCCGAGCTTCTTGTGCAGCCGCGCGTCCTTGGCCTTGAAATGATCGACGAACCAGTCGCGGACCGCGCGCGCGAGCGCATCCTCGTAATCGAAGTACGCATCGGCCGCGTGCGCGTCCATGATGTCGCGCAGCTCGTCCAGGAGTTTCTCGTGGTCTGCCTTGTGCTCGGCGTACTCGTCGTAGCGATACTTTCGCATGATCGTCTCCTCGAGCGCGAAATGCGCCGAGATCCGGGCGAACACCTCCCCCAGGAAACGCGCGACCTCGTCCTTTCCAGCACCCGACCGGAGCGTGGCGTGAAGCCCGTTGATCAGCTCGACGAGCTCCCGGTGCTCGTGGTCCACGTCGGGGATCCCGGTCTCGAACTCCGTGCGCCAGACGATCAAGGACAAGGTGGCGTCTCCCTCAGCGGATCACGAAGCCGCCCCGATCGGGTTGGAAATCGATCGCCAGGTTCTGCCAGGGTCGGAGCTCGAGCGCGAAGCGCTGCTCGACGTCCCAGCCCTCCGCCCGGCCGCTGTCGGAAAGCCGCAGGACGAGCGTATGCCGACCCGCCGGCACGGCGAACTTCTCGTAGAGCCGCGACGGCCCGTCGCCGGAGAGGCCCGTGGGCGGGAGCGTGCGGGCGAGGAGCGGGCGATCGTCGAGCACGGCCTCGAAGCGCAGCGGTACCCGTTCGCGCCCGCAGTCGGAGGGCCGGCGCTCGCGTGGCGGCAACTTGGCGATCTCCTCGGCGGTGAGCTTCCTGCAGGGCTCCTTGCGCTCGCCGCCGTGGGCGAAGGCGATCAGGAGTTGCGCTGCGTCCTTCGGGAACTGCGGCCAGACGGGCCGGGTCGCGAACAGGCCGGTGAGGAGTGCCGCGGCCGCGTAGAACAGGAGCTGGCCGGCCCACCGGGCGGGGCTAGACACGGCTCGCCTCCACGAGCTCGGGCAGGCCCGCTGGGCGCTTCGGCGTTGCCGCCGGCGGCAGCGCCTCGAGGGACCGGGCGAAGGCCGCGAGCTCGGCCTCGAGCGCGCGCCGGCCGAGCCGCCCGGCCCAGAAGGTCCGAAGCCGCGCGGCCGGCACCCGCTTCCGCAGATGCGGATCGCGCACCCGGGCGAAGCGGGCCTCGGTCCAGGCGATTCCGAAGCGGGCGTGGCAGGCGTTCTCGGCGCAGCCCGTCACGAGCACCCCATCGGCCAGGTTCCGGCTCAGGACGTAATCCACGAAGGCGGGCGGCAGCTGGCCCGCGCAGGCCAGGCGGACGACCCCGACCCGCGCGTTCGCGAGCCCCTCGAGCGACACGCCCTCGCCACAGCCGAAGACCATGACTCGGCCGCGTCCGGAAAGCCGCGCTCCCTCGAGCTCGACCCGATCGCGCAAGAGCGCGATCGAAAGGTCGGGGAGGTCGATACCGGGCGACAGCTCGCTCGCTCGGCGGAACGGCATGGCGGTCGGGCAGGCGCCGGCGCAGATCCCGCAGCGCACGCACAAGGAGGGATCGACCCGCGCCTCGGCGGCGAAAGGCGCCGCGTCGCTTCGGGGTACCATGGTGATGGCATTGTAGGGGCAGTCGGCGAAGCAGCGCGAGCAGCCGTTGCAGTTCGCGAGATCGACGCGCGCGGCCCGTGCCTGCCGCATCGGTGGCAGCCAGGGGATCGCGAGCGCGAGGCCGAGAAGGAAGAGGGCACTGCCCCAAGTGAGCGGGGCGGGCAGGCGCTCGAGGAGCGGGTAGAGCGGTAGATAGAACCAGTCGAGGCCGACCTCGCCGGGCACGGTCGCCAGATCCGCGGGCGGCTGGCTCACCGCCGGATGAACGAGCGAGAGGAGGAGGAGGGACAGAAAGCTGCCGAGCGCGAGCCCGCGCGGCGGGTTGATCTCGGGCCTGCTCACCCTCTGCAGATGAACCCACATCAGGATCAGGGCGATCAGTGGTACGGCGATGTGGATGAACACCATGAGGGTGAAGAAGCGGCTGTCGAGCATGGAGGGCGCCATGAAGTTGCGCGCCACCGGCTCGCCGAAGACGCCGAGCGCGTCGAGCCATTCGGTCGTGACGATCGCCACGTACTGAGCCAGCCGGTCCCAGACCAGCCAATAACCGGTGATGCCCGCGACGAAGACCAGCACTAGGACGACGATCCCGGTGACCCAAGAGAACCAGCGCACGCCGCGGTAGCGGTCCTGGCCGAACTCCCGTAACAGGTGGAGAACGGCCACGATCACGAGCGCGTCCGAAGCGTAGCGATGGAAGGAGCGCATGACGCCCGCGAGATACCATTGCTCGTGGGTCATGGACTGGATCGAGGCGTATGCTTGCGTCACCCCGGTATCGAAGAAGATGTAGACGTAGATCCCGCTCGCTGCGACGATCCAATAGAAGAAGAAGCCGAGCGCGCCCAGATTGAGAAGGGGGTTCCATTGCGCCGGAAAGGCACGGCCCAAGAGGCTCTCCGCCCGATCGAAGGCGAAGCGGACGGTACGGCGGAGGATCTGCATGAGGCTCAGGCCGATGCCGGGCGCCGCAGCCACTCGCGGACCATCCAGGCGAGCACGCCGGAAAGCGTCGCCCCGCCCACGACGAGGCCGATGAAGAAGGCGTAGGAGAAGGTGTAGCGGTCGGCGCGCGGGTCGTAGACCGTGCAGAACCAGCGGATCCGGTCGACCAGCGCGGGCAAGGACAGGATCGGCCGGTCGCGGCCGAGCACGACGTCCTTCAAGGGCTCGACGATCTGCGGCGTGGAAAAGACGCCACCGTAGATCTGCCGGTAGAGCCGGCCGTCGCGGTCGATCACAGAAACCAGCGCCAGATGATCGAAGCCGCCGGCCGCGGGCCAATAGGCGAAGCCCAGGGTCTCGGCGAGCCGGTCGATGGTCGGTTGGTCGGCCGACACGAACCGCCAGTTCGGCAGATCGACCCCTTGCGCGCGGGCGAAGGAGCGCAGCCGCTCCGGCCGGTCGTTGCGAGCGTCGAAGCCGACCGTGAGGATGGTGAAACTGTCCGCGCCGAGCGTGCGCTGGGCCTCCACGACCGCGGGATAGAGGTTCTGGACGAGCGCCGGGCAGACCGTGCTGCAGCCGGTGTAGACGAAGGAGACGAGGACCGGCCGGCCGCGCAAGCTCGCGAGTGCCACCCGCTCGCCCTCGGCGTCGACGAGCTCGAGGTCGGGGATCACCCGGCCGACGGCTGCCTCGCCCTTGGCGAGCGCCTCTTCGGCCGTGAGCGCCGGCTCCGCCGCACCGTCGGCCGGCAGCAGGAGAAGGGCGAGGAGAAGGAGGAGCCGACGCATCAGCCGGCGCCCTGGAGCAGCCGGTCGACCACCGCGCCCACCAAGAGCAGCGAGAGCTGGGCGAGCGAGGCCAAGAAGGCGCGGATCGCGTTCTTCTTCGTCGGCTCGCGCACGAGCAGCCGACATTTCCAGGCGAACCAGGCACCACCGACGATCGCCGCTGCGAGATAGAGCGGCCCCATCGAGAAGAGCGCGGGCAGAAGCGCGATCAGCCCGAGGGCCACCGCGTGCGCGAAGACGATCTTGGCCGAGACCGCATCGCCCATCAGCACGGGCAGCATGGGCACGCCGCATTTCGCATAGTCCTCCTTGGCGGCCATCGCGAGCGCCCAGAAATGCGGCGGGGTCCACAAGAAGAGGACGATCGCGAGCAGGATCGGCTCGGGGGCGAGGCCCGGGTCGACCGCGGCCGCACCCGCGAGTACCGCGAACGAGCCGGCGAGCCCGCCGACCACGATGTTGAGCCAGGTCCGAGGCTTGAGCCAGACGGTGTAGATCAGCGCGTAGGTGAGGGCCCCCGCCACCGTGTAGAGCGCGGCCCAGCTGTTGGCGGCGGCCGCGGCGAGGCCGCCGCCCGCGATCAGGAGCAGGATGATCGACGCGTACCACGCCGGACCGGCACGCAACCGGCCGACGACGAAGGGCCGGCGCGCGGTCCGCCGCATCCGCGCGTCGAGCCCCCGTTCCCAGAGCTGGTTGAAAGCCCCGCTCGCGGCCGAGGCCAGGAAGACCGCGAGCGCGAGCAGCCCGATCCGCTGCGCTTCGGGCAGAGGACCGGGGGTGACCGCGATCCCGGCCATGGCCGAGGCCGTGATCACCACGCCGATCCGCAGCTTGAACACCGAGACGAGATCGGCGGCGAGGCTCCGCGGTTCTCCGAGGATGCTGCGCACGGCCCGGCCCTCCCCCGCGTTCCGCCCGTCCTCAACCCATCGGCCAGAGCTCGGAGAGATACTTCCAGTTCACGAAATAGTAGAGGACGAAGGAGACGAAGAACACCGTGATCAGCACGTAGGTGCCGGGCAGGTGCAGCGTTCCGGCACTGCCGTATTTGCCGACCGATTCGGCCACCACCGCCGCGGGTGCTGCCGAGATCGGAGTCTTCGGGCCCTCGGGACCGACCCGCTCGCCGAACAGCACGCTCGCGACCGTGACGATCACGTAGAGCGCACCGCCCACGGTCGCGAGGATCGCGAAGAGGCCGTTCAGGCCGAGCATGAGGAAAGCGGCACCGGGATAGTCGAAGCCGAGAGCGGCATCGGAGAAGGTGATGTCCCAGTGCCGGCGCGAGACGCCGAGCGTGCCAGCCCCCATCATGAAGAGCGAGATACCGCCGGCGCCGATGCCGAAGAGATAGGGCTGCCACTTGGCGAGCTTCGGGAACATCACCTCGCGCCTGAAGATCAAGGGCAGGACGAGGTAGGTCACGGCCATGAAGGCGAGGGTGGTGCCGGCCACGACCGTGGCGTGGAAATGGCCCGGTACGTAGAGGGTGTTGTGCATCATGATGTTGAGCTGCTCGGCGCCGAGCACGACACCGCTGATGCCACCCAAGAAGCCGAAGAGCACGAGCGAGAGGAACATGCCGGCGAAGGCCGGGTTGTCCCAGGGGGCCTTCCGCAGCCACTCGAAGATGCCGTTGGTGTAGCCGCGGGCCCGCTGCGCCGCCTCGATCGCCCCCGGCACCGTCATGCCGTGGATCATCGAGCCGAGCACCGCGAGATACATCGCATAGGACGTATTGAAGACCTTCCACTCGGCGGAAAGACCGGGCTCGACCAGCATGTGGTGGGCCGAGGCGAGCTGCAGGAACAGGATGTAGAAGAAGAAGGCGAGCCGGCTGACCTTCTCCGAGATCGGCTTGGCGCCGAGCACGAGGGCGCCGATCAGATACCAGACCGCGACGTGCGCCGAAACGTTGATCTGCTGGCTCGAATGGCCCATCCCCCACCAGACGAGCTTGTACATGACCGTGTCGATGTGGCGGATGTAACCGAGCGACCAGAGGAAGGTCGGGATCAGGATGATCGCGCCCGAGGCGATCGTGAACACGGCGATGATCGCCGCGGTCAACGCCCCGAAGGTCACGAGCGGGATCGACCCCTCGTAGGTCTTTTCCTCCTTCGCGATCACGAGCGTGCCGAAGAAGACGAAGCAGGCGATCAGCGCCCCCACCGCGAACAGGATGAGGCCGAGATAGAAGAGCGGCGAGGCCTGCATCGGCACGTACGAGGTGAACATCACCGAGCTGTCGCCCCGCAGCACGGCCCAGTTGGTGGCGAGGGCCCCGAGCACCATCAGCACGAAGGCGACCCAGGCCATCTGCGGCGCAGCCAGTCGGGAATTCAGGATCACGGCCGAGGCGAAATAGAGGACCGCGACCTCGAAGAAGATGATCCAGAGGAGGAGAACGTTGATCCCGTGCGCGGTCAAGACGAGGTAGAAGGCGTCGGGGCCGAGAAGGTGCACGCCCTGCCAGCGGGTGAGCGCCACCATGAGGCCCAGAAGCCCGCCGATCGCGAGGAACACGACGGCCGCCACCGCGTTCGCCTTGATCAGCGTCTCGGCCGCGGCGTCGACCTTGAGGCCGGTCACGGGGCAGGTGCGGAAACGGGCCGCGAGCGCCGCGAGCCCGCCTGCGCCGGTTGCGACGGCTGCCATGGCTCAACCTCCCTTGCCGGGCTCGACCACCCGGATGCGACCGGTCATCTGGTGATGGCCCACGCCGCAGAACTCGTTGCAGACGACCGAGAACACGCCGCTCTCGGTCGGCGTGATGGTGAGCACGTGTTCGATGCCGGGATGGATCTGGATGTTCATGTTCACCGGCTGCAGCGAGAAACCGTGCTGCCAGTCGAGCGAGGAGAGATGCAGCCGGTAGGTCTTGCCCTTCTCGAGCTCGAGGACCGGCCACCACTCCCACAGGCGCGCGAGCATGTAGGCGTCGGCGCCCGGCGGCACGCGCGCCACCGGGATGCCGGTGTTGCCCTCCTCGCCGACCTTGTACCGCTCGACGAAGGCTTCCGTGCGTGATCGGAAGAGCTCGGGGTCGATCCGGTAGACCTCGGTCGACAGGTTCTGCCGCCCCTCGAGGTGCCACCAGATCATCATGACGAACATGACGACACCCCAGAGGAACGCGACGGCGACCCAGAGCAGCTCGCCCTTGGCCACCGGCTCGTTCCACCAGATCCTCGCTTCGGGCGGATGGACGGCCATGGCGGCTCTCCCTCAGCGCGCCACGGGGATCTGGGAGAGCTCCATCACCCCCCAGAGCAGGTACAGCACGGTCGGCGAGGCGACCCCGAGGAAGAGCAGCAGGAACGGGTTGTCGAGCACCCGCTGCATGAAGGGGATCCGCTCGGGGACGCCGGTCCCGGTGGTCTCGGCCATGGCGTTCCTTGCCTCCGCTCGTCTGCGCGACCCGCCCCGGCCGGGGCCGAGGGGTCGCGATCTCGAGCGACGCTACGCGGCACGGCCGACCCCTTCCTTGACCGACGTCAAGGCGCGGCCGCGGCCGATCTCTCACCCTCGGCATCGATCGTGGTGGAGGACGCATGCGGGCGGGAGCGGATCGACGCCGGCTCTTGCGGCTGATCGGGCTCGCAGGAGCGGCGCTCCTCGTGCCGTCGAGCGTGCCGAGAGGGCCGCTCGCGACCCGTTGGTACGGTGTCGCGCTCGGCGCGCCGGCCCGGATCGAGCTCCTGGGCGTCGAGCCCGCCCGGGCGCGATCCCTGATCGCCGCCTGCCTCGAAGAGGTGGCTCGGCTCGAGGCGATCTTCTCGCTCTACGATCCCGAGAGCGCTCTCTCGCGGCTCAATCGCGAGGGTGTGCTGCGACGGCCGCCGGCCGAGCTCCTCGAGGTGCTGGGACTCGCCCACCGCCTCGCGCAGCTCAGCGAAGGAGCCTTCGATCCGACGGTGCAGCCGCTCTGGCTCGCCGTCGCCCGAGGCGCCGGACGCGAGGAACGCCGCGCCGCCCGCGCACGCGTGGGCGTTCGGGAACTCGAGGAGAGCCCCGAAGCGGTCGTGCTGCACCGCCCGGGGATGGCGGTGACGCTCGACGGGATCGCCCAGGGCTATCTCACCGATCGAGTCGCCGAGCTCCTGCGATCGCACGGTGTCGACCGGGTGCTGGTCGATCTCGGCGAGCTCCGGGCGCTCGGGTCGCGCCCCGACGGCGCGCCTTGGCGCATCGGCCGCTCCGAGCCGACGCCGATCGCTTTGACCGAGGGGGCGCTCTCGACCTCGTGGCCGTTCGTCGACGGTCGACCGCGGATCCTCGACCCGCGCACCGGCGAGCCGCCGGCCGGCTTCGAACCCGTGACCGTCCAAGCCCCGGAAGCGGTCGTCGCCGACGGGCTCTCGACCGCGCTCGCGGTCGCCGATGCGGCCGCGGCCGACCGGCTCTTGGCGGCCTTCCCGGGTGCCCGGCGGGTACCGGCGGCCTGAGGGCGCCGGCCGCCGGCGCCTTCCCCGCGATCGAGAGCGAGCCTTCGGGTGTCCGCCCCTCGGTGAACGGCGACGTGCCGTTCGACGGTGTTCGGGCCCGTGGGCCTTCTGGGCACACTGCCGGGTCTCGCGCTTCTCGTCCTCCTCGCCTTCGGGGGCCGGAGCGTGCAGCTCCTGGCCCCGCTCGCGGCCCTCCCGGCCGCCGCGACGGCTACGGGCCTCACCGGCTCCCTCGCGCCCGGCTCGCTCGTACTCCGTGTGTCGGGCGGCCTGCGCCATCGGATCGCCCTCGGCGGCTCGGCCCACGCAGCCCGCGCGCAGGACGTCGAATTCTCTCCCGGCCGCTCGCCGAGATGCGCGAGCGGAAGTTCCGGGTACGTCGGGCGGCCGCGTCCGGCGACGGGGCCCTCGCCGGGGCCCGGAACGGCCGCCAGATCGCCGGGCTCGGCGGCGTCCGCGGCTGCGACGCGGTGCGCCGTCCCGAATGCGATGCGGGCTTCGTCTACCGCGAGGAGTGGTGGCGCAGATCCTCCAGCTCGAGGGGCCGCGCCGCGAGGACGGCGCCCGGCTCGACAACCGGCTCGTGGTCGCGGCCCGAGACGGCTCAGCCGATCGATGCCCCATCGCGTCGACCGGCCCGGCGCAACTCGGTCAGCCGGGCGAGGATGGAGAGCGCGATCTCCTCGGGCTCGATCGCCCCGATCGGCAGCCCCGCCGGGCATTCGACGCGCTCGGCCAGATCCGGCCGGGCGAGGGCCGTCGAGAGTGCCGCGAGCTTGGCCCGCGAGCCGACGAAGCCGTGCCAGCGGGCGGGAATCGCGAGCGCCGCCTCGAGCGCGGCCCGATCGCCCCGCCCCTGGGTCGCGACGAGCACGAAGCGGAGCCCTGCGAACCGGCTCGGGGCCTCCTCGAGCGGCAGGAGCTCGGCCGCAAACCCCGCCCGCGCGTGATCCTCGGCTGCGATCCGGACCCGATAGCCGAGCCCGAGCGCGAGCTCGGCGGTCGCCCGGGCGCCCGG
>DAIOUO010000077.1:0-11855 GCA_036759485.1 Geminicoccaceae bacterium
CCGAGCCGCCCGCACGCTCGGTCGGCTCGGGCTTCACGAAGATTCCCCAATAGCGCTTGGGCTTCGCCTCGCCGGCCGGCTGGGCCGCGGCCGGCTGGGCGCGGGCGGCCGGAGCCGGTCGGGCGGGCGCTGCCGTCGCCGGCGGCGGAGCCGGTACCGGGGTGGGCGGCGGTTGGACGACGGAGGGAATCGCGCGCGGGCTACCGAGGGCCGCCAGAGCACCGATCTCGGCCAGGACCTCGTCCGGCCCGACGGCGAGCCGGCCCCACGGGGCCCCGCTCGAGGCGCGGGCGCGGACAGCGGTGGAATCGCTACGCTCGCCGACCATGCGCACGATCGCGCGGGAGACCTCGCTCTCGCCGGAGCGGTTCGCGGGGTCGAACCGGACGAGGCCGAGCGGATCCTGGGCGGCCGCCGGTACTGCGACCCAGGCGAGTGCCAGGACGGCGAGCAGGGGTCGAGAGGTCATGGCTCGCTCCTTTCCGGGCTCAGCGGCCGGTGCACTGGGCGAGCACGCCGCGCACGCCCGTCTCGAGGCGCGAGCCGTCCTCCCCCGGCACCGTGCAGCTGCCGACGCTGGTCATCCGATCGAGGGTGGCGAGATCGACCGTCTCGGCCATCTCCCGGGCCGGTACGAGGCCGCCGTAGCGTCGGTCCAGGCCCTGCAGCACGGCGAAGCGGAGGACGGCGAAATCGCGGTCGTCGCGCAAGAGGTTGCAGCGGGCGGCGAGACCCAGGGTGGTGCCACAGCGCCGCCCGGCGACCAGGGCCTCGGCTCGGTTCGCGGGTGTGGCGGGCAGTGCCGCCGGCTCCACCGCCGCCGGCGGGGACGGGCTCGATCCGCTGCCGCCCCAGCCCGGCAAGGTCCCCTCCGCGCAGCCTCCGGTCAGGAGCAGCGGAGCCACCACGAGCATCGTGTGCCGCGAACGCATCGCCGTCTCCCCCGGTTGCACGCTTTCGAAGCCTAGCGCTCCGCCCGCGACCCGCGGTGACCAGCATCACACTAGACCCCGCCGCGCGGGAAGCAAGTCGATCGGCCGGGTCAGGAGGGTGGGCCCAGAGCGTCGAGGAAGGCCTCGATCTCGGCGGCCTCGAGGGGCGAGCCCGGAGCGGCGCAGCGGAACCCGCCCATCCATTCGAGGCCGCGCACCCCGGCGAAGGAGAGGCAGAACCGGTCGCCGCCCGGCTCCTCGAGGCGGACCACGCGGTATTGCCACTCGAAGGCCCGCCAGAGCCGGGCGTGGCGGCCGACCCGCACGCTCCGCCCGCCGTGCGCGGAGGGATAGGCCCAGGCGATCGGCTCCTCGATCGCGCTCCGCTCGATCCGGTCGCCGCCGCCGGGGAGAAAGCCGAAGATGCGCTCCGGCTCCCGCAGGACGAGCCAGGCGACGAGGAAGACCTCGGGGCCGTCGATGCCGCCCGCCGCCACACCCTCCGCACCCGGCCGCTCGAGCCGCCAGGGCTCGAGCGGGGTTCCCTCCCGCCGGGGCATGCGCGGTGCGGGCCCGGTCCGGACCGGAACCCAGCGGTCGAATTGCGCGGGGGCGGAGAAGCCGATGTCGCCGGCGCCGCGTCCGCCGATGTCGCGGAACTGGACGCGGAAGGCCACGGGCGGGTCGCGGGCGATCAGGGCCGTCGCGGCTGCCGGCAGAGCCGGCCGGACCGCGGCGGGCGGCAGCACGGCGACCGCCGGGGACGCGGGACTCGGCGCGGGGCCGGCTCCCGACGCGGGCGGCGAGAAGGCGGTAGCGGATGATGGGGAAGGTGTCGGCGTCGCCGAGTGAGGGCGACGCGAGTCGGAGGGGACGGCCGTGCGCAGCTCCTCGAGCCGCAGCCGGGCGAGGCCGGCGAAGAGCCCGTTCGGGAAGCGCCGCAGATACTCCTCGAAGGTGCGGTGGTCCGCGCTGCCCTGAATGCTCTCCCAGAACACGATCTCGGGATCGCGGGCGGCGGGGGCCGGGGCGGTCGTCGGCGGCGCCGGCGGCGGGGCCACGAAGTAGAAGTCCTCGGTGAGCGAGGAAGAATCCCAGGGCCGCTGCCGGTTGCCGGTCCGTGCGAGCACCTCCTGGCGGACCCGGGTCATGATCTGGCGAACCTCGAGCCCGGGCTTCTCGAGATGGGCGAGCAGCGCCTCGGTGAAGGGGCTGTTGCGACCTTCGCCGTCGGCCGCGGTGGCGCCGGGGTCGGTCGCGTAGACGAGGAGCACGCCGGTGCCGGCCTGCATGGGTGCGAGGCCGCGGCCTACCGCGCCGGACCGGCTGGCACCCAGCGAACGCGCGAGCGTGCGGGCGAGCGGGTTGTCGCGGCAGGCGTCCAGGAAAACGAGGCCGATCCGGGCGCTCTGCTCGATGGTCTGCAGGACCGTGTCGACCGCCAACGTCTCGAAGGACAGGTCGGCCGGTTCTTCGAGGCGGGCGTCGACCGGCACGAGATAGTTGCGGCCGGCGACCTCGAGCCCGTGGCCGGAGTAGTAGAAGAGGGCGGCATCGGCGCCTCGGGCACGGCGGGCGAGCTCGCGGATCCCTTGCTCGAGGCCGTTGCGGTCGAGATCGAGGCCGGTGATCACCTCGAAGCCGAGCCGGCGGAGCGCAGCACTCACCGCGCGGGCGTCGTTGCCCGGGTTCCGCAAGGCCGAGGCGTGGCGGTAGGCCCCGTTGCCGATCACGAGCGCCACCCGCCCGGCCGCCCGAGCCTCGCCGGCGGCGAGCGCGAGCAGCACCGGGACGAGCAGGCCGAGAAGGGTGAGCCGGGCGCGGCGCACGGACGTTCACCCGCCGAGCCCGGCGCGAAGGGCCCGATGCCGGCCCTCCGGGGCCCCGACCCGCGGGTCGTCCGCGGGCAGCCGGAACCACGCCGCGGCGAGGCCGGCACGGACCTGCTCGGCCAGGAAGCGGGCGCGGTCGCGCTTGCCGCGCGCGAAGCCGGTCTCGGCGGTGCCGAGGAGCCGCTCCACGCGGAGCCGTTCAGGGGCCGTGCCGAGCACCGGCGCGGGACCGGAAAGGGAGCGTCGATCGGGGAAACCGCTCCGCTCCGCCTCGAAGAGACCGGGGGAGGGTGCGGTCGGCCAACGGTCGCGGGCGGCGCGCTCGGCCCGGGCCGCGTCGCGGCCGAGCTCCTCGAGTTCCCGGTCGGCGCGACCGCCCTCGATCGAGGTGGCGGCCGGTGGGTCGCGCTCGGGCCCGTGCAGCGTGTCGACCGGAGCGTGGCCGACGTCGCCGCCGAGCGTGCCGCTGCGCTCCAGGCCCGAATGTCGCGCTGGCGCCGGATCGCCGGCGAGCGCGAGGAGCGACACGGCGGCGCACGCTGTCGCGGCCGCCCGCGCGCCGCTCGACCGATGGGCGCCGGGCAAGGGATGCCGGCCGCGCGCGCGAGGTCGGGTGTGCGGCCCGACCGTGGGGGGGATCGGAGGATGCGGCATCGGCTTCGGGCCCTCCTGGCGACCGCGATCCTGCTCGACGCGGGCACCGCCTCCGCCGGCTGGCAGGAGGATCCGGCGGTAGAGCTGCGGGCCGCCGAGGGCCGCAGCGTCGCCTATCCGAGCCGGGTCGTCGAGCGGCTCGTGGACGGCCGCCAGGTCGTCGTCACCGAGGCGCACTGCCGAGACGGGCGGGCGTTCGACGCGAGCCGCACCGACCCCGAGATGCCGTTCGAGCTCGAGGAGTGCCGGCCGGCGAAGCGAGTACGGGCCTGCCGAGGGCTCACACCAGCCGGCGGGCGAGGAAGCCCGCGACCTCGGCGATGAAGAGCTCGGCCCGCGGCAGCATCCGGCTCATCTGGAAGCAGCCGTGGGTGACGCCGCGCCAGAGCCGCCAGTCGAGCTCGACGCCGGCCTCGATCAGGCGGTGGGCGAGGCGCTCGGAATCGTCGCGCAGCGGATCGAGTTCGGCGGCCGAGACGTAGAGCGGCGGTAGCCCGCGCAGATCGGCCCGGAGCGGGCTCGCGAGCGGGTCGCGGCGGATCGCCGGGTCCGGGGCGTAGTGGTTCCAGAACCAGCGCATGGCCGAGGTCGAGAGGAAATGGGTGCCGCCGCCGAAGGCGGCGTGGCTCGGGCTGTCGAGGTCGTCGGAATAGCAGCCGTAGACGAGCGCTGCGGCCCGCACGAGCGGCTCGCCGGCATCCCGAAGGCGCAAGCAGGCGGCGAGTGCCAGGTTGGCGCCGGCCGAATCGCCGGCCAACGCCAGCCGGCCGGGATCGACGCCCTCGCTCGCCCCGTGCTCGGCGAGCCAGCGCACCGTGTGGACCACGTCGGCGAGACCCTGGGGGAAAGGGTGCTCGGGGGCGAGCCCGTAATCGACGCTCACGACCGCGAGGCCGGCGGCGCGCGCCAGCCGCCGGCAGACATGGTCGTGGGTGTCGAGCGAACCGATCACCCAACCGCCGCCGTGCAGGTAGACGATCGCCGGCGACGGATCGGGGGCACCCTGCGGCACGTAAAGGCGGAGTCGCAACGGGCCGCGCGGGCCCTCGATCGTGACGTCGTCCACTTCGGGCAGCGCCGGCGGGTCCTGGTTCCAGAAGGCGTTGCGGCGCTCGCTCTCGGCCCGCGCCTCGGCCGCCGAGAGGGTTTCGTAGGCCGGCAGGGCTGCGGCCCGGAGCATCGCCAGGATCTCGGCCATGGCCGGATCGAGCTCGGGCATGGTCTCTCTCCGCGGAGGCCGCCGGCGATCGCCGCGGCGCGAGCGGAGCACGCCCGCAGCTCGGCCCGCCGTCAAGCCTCGCCACGCAGGAAGGCTGCGATGCGCGCGGCCTCGTTCACCGGCAGCGAGATGTGGCCCGCATCGGGGACGATCTCGAGCCGGGCGTGCGGCAGGCGGGCGGCGTACCAGTGGGCATGCGCCGGCGGCACCACGCGGTCGAGCGCACCGTGCAGGACGAGGGTCGGGCAGCGCACGGCGCGCGGCTCGACGTCCCAGCGGCGGGTGAGGAGCTCGATGTCGGCGAGTGCTCCCTGCACGCCGCGCCGGATCCCCTCGCGCAGCGAGACGAGCACGAGCCGCTCGAACCGCTCGCGGTCGATGCTCGGAGCGAGCAGGTGACGCTCGGGCGCGAGGACCAGGCGGAGGACCGCCTGGTCGAGCCCGTGGCGGCGGAGGTTCCGCAGGATCGAGGGTGCGAGGCCGAGCGCCAGCCGGCCGTGCCGACGGGCGAGCCGCATGAGCCGCACGGCACCGCCTTCGGTCCGGACCGCGTGCTTGTTGGCGACCGCACAGACGAGGGCCAGTCGGACGACCCGCTCGCCGAGCTCGGCGGCGGTGGCCATGGCGTAGGGCCCACCGGCCGAAACGCCCACGACCGCGACGCGGGCGAGCCCGAGCGCGTCGAGCAGCGTCGCCGCATCGGCGGCGAAGCCTCGCAGGGTGAGCCCGGGGCAGGCCTCGGAGGCGCCGTAGCCCGGCCGGTCGGGGGCGAACAGGTGCAGGCCGAGATCGCCAGCCACCCTGGGCTCCAGCCGGCTGCCGAGGAAGCCGTGCAGGTAGAGGACGGGGATCGAGCGGCCGGGCTCGCCGTACTCGGCGCAGACCAGGAGACGGCCGTCGGGGAGCCGGATCCGATGCTCCTCCGCGGGAGCCGGCGCGCTCATCGCGAGGTCCCCGTCGCCCGTCTCACGCGGCTCGCCTATATCGGGGGCGGCTCGGCGGAGGAAGGGTGCCATGGAGGGTGGCGGATCGATCCTGTTGGGCAAGGGCGAGCGCGAGGTCCGCCTGCACTTGTCGCTCGCCAACCGGCACGGTCTCGTGGCGGGGGCCACCGGGACCGGCAAGACGATCACGCTGCAGGTGATGGCCGAGAGCCTGTCACGCGCGGGCGTCCCGGTGTTCTGCGCCGACGTCAAGGGCGATCTCTCGGGCCTCGCCGCACCGGGCAATCCCAACCCCAAGCTCGAGAGGCGGGCGGCGGAGTTGGGTGTGACGGACTTCGCCTACGAGGCCGCACCGGTGATCTTCTGGGACCTGTTCGGCCGCCAGGGGCATCCGATCCGCACCACGGTGAGCGAGATGGGCCCACTCTTGTTGGCCCGGCTCCTCGAGCTCAACGAGGCGCAGGAGGGGGTGCTCAACATCGCCTTCAAGCTGGCCGACGACGAGGGGCTCCTCCTTCTCGACTTCAAGGACCTCACGGCGATCCTGCAGTTCGTGGCCGAGCAGGCGGACCGGATCACCACGGTCTACGGCAACGTCTCGAAGGCCACGGTCGGCACGATCCAACGCCGGCTCCTGACCCTGGAACAGCAGGGTGGCGAGCATTTCTTCGGCGAGCCGGCCCTCGAGCTCGAGGATCTTCTGCTCACCACGCCCGACGGGCGCGGTGCGGTCAACGTGCTGATGGCCGACCAGCTGATTCAGAGCCCACGCCTCTACGCCACGTTCCTCTTGTGGCTGCTCTCCGAACTGTTCGAGGAGCTGCCGGAGGTGGGCGATCGCGACAAGCCCAAGCTCGTCTTCTTCTTCGACGAGGCGCACCTGCTCTTCAAGGATGCGCCCAAGGCCCTGGTCGAGAAGGTCGAGCAGGTGGTCCGGCTGATCCGCTCGAAGGGGGTCGGCGTCTACTTCGTCACCCAGAACCCGCTCGATCTGCCGGCGACCGTTCTGGGCCAGCTCGGCAACCGGGTTCAGCACGCGCTGCGCGCCTTCACCCCGGCCGAACAGAAGGCGGTAAGAGCGGCGGCCGAGACTTTCCGCCCCAACCCGCGCTTCAAGACCGAGGCCGTGATCACCGAGCTCGCGGTCGGCGAGGCGCTCGTTTCGACGCTCGAGCCGGGTGGGGTGCCGGGCATGGTGGAGCGGGCGAGGATCTGCCCGCCGCGCTCGCGGATGGGGCCGCTCCAGGAGGAGGAGCGGCGGGCGGTGATCGAGCAGAGCCCGCTTGCCGGCAAGTACGAGGCGGTGGTCGACCGCGAGTCGGCCTACGAGATCCTGCAGGGAAGGGCGAGGAGCGGGCCCTCGACGGTGGAGCCGCACGCGCCCTGGGGCGCGGGGCCGGCACCCGTACGGACCGGCAGCCCCTGGGGTACGGCACCGGCCGGGACGGCGCGGCGGTTGGGCAGGGCCGCCGGTGCACGGCCGGAGACTGCTCCGGCGAGCCCGCGCCGGCGGATCCTGGAGCCGGCCCCCGAGCCGGCCCGGCCCGGTGGGACCGGCGGGATCCTGGGGGAGATCCTGACCGGGGGCGGTGGCCGGCGTCAGGGGCTCGCCGAGGCGGCAGCCAAGACCCTCGCCCGGACCGTGTCGAGCCAGGTGGGCCGTCAGCTCGGCAACGCGCTCGTGCGCGGGATCCTGGGTTCGCTGCTCAAGCGCTGAGGCGCCGGCCGGCGGGGCGGACGAGGGCGCCCGGGGCCTTCAGCGGATCCCGGCTCGCAAGAAGCTCTGCACGAACTGGCGCTGGAAGATCAGGAAGGCGATCAACAACGGCCCGCTCGTCACGAGTGTGGCGGCGCAGATGATCGACCAGTCGATGCCCTGATCGACGCTCGAGAAGACCTGCAGGCCCACGGTCACCGGCCGGGTCTCGACCGAGTTGGTGACGATGAGCGGCCAGAGGAAGTTGTTCCAGTGGTAGCTCACCGAGACCAGGCCGTAGGCGACGTAGGTCGGGCGGGCGACCGGCACGTAGACGCGCAACAGCACACCGAGCCAGGAGCAGCCCTCGACCCGGGCCGCCTCCTCGAGCTCCTTGGGCACCTGCTTGAAGGTCTGGCGGAGGAGGAAGATCCCGAAGGCCGAGGCCATGTAGGGCAGACCGATCGCCAGGATCGTGTCGAGGATGCCGAGCCGGGAGACCGTCCGGTAGTTCTCGACCAGGAGCACGTCCGGGGTGATCAGGAGCTGGACGAGGACGAGGGCGAAGAGCAGCTCGCGGCCTTTGAACTCGAAGCGGGCGAAGGCGAAAGCGGCGAGCGTGCAGAGCAGGAGCTGCCCGGCGAGGGTCATCGTGACGAGCAGCACGGTGTTGAGGAGGTAGCGCGGGAAGGGTGCCGCCTCGAGCGCGCGGCCGAAGTTCTCGAGCGTGAGCGGTGCGGTAGGGGTGAAGCGGGCGGCGTAGGCGGCCGGGTGGAAGGCGGTCCAGATCGCGTAGAGGAGCGGGGCGACCCAGAGCAGAGCCAGGACCCAAGCACCGAGCTGGACGAGGCCGAAGCCGAGCCCACGGCCGCGGCCGACCATGCCTTCGCCCATGCGATCGGGCGCCTCGCCGGGGCGCAGCCGCGTGGCCGGGGCGGCCTTCATCGATAGTGGATCCGCCGGTCGAGGAGGCGCACCTGGGCGATGGAGATCCCGCCCAGGACGAGGAGGAGGACGACGGTGAGCGCGGCGGCGTAACCCGTGTCCCAGAAGCGGAAGGCGGTCTCGTAGATGTAGAAAAGGAGGAGCGCGCTTGCATTGTCCGGCCCGCCCTGGGTCATCGCGACGACGTGGTCGACCACTCGGAAGGCGCCGATGAGCGCGTTGACGAGCACGAAGAGCGTGGTCGGCATGAGGAGCGGGAGTGCGACCCGTCGCAGATAGACGAGGTGCGAGGCGCCCTCGAGGCGGGCCGCCTCCTCGAGCACGGGCGGGATCGCCTGCAGGGCCGCGAGGTAGAAGATCATGAAGAAGCCGGCCTCCTTCCAGATCGTCACGACCATGACGCTCCAGAGAACGGTATCCCGCGAGCCCAGGAAGTTGGTGTCTGGCAGGCCGAAGGCGGTCAGGATCTGGTTCAACAGGCCGTAGCCGGGCGTGTAGAAGAAGAGCCAGATGTTGGCCGCGGCGACCATCGGCAGGACGGTGGGTGTGAAATAGGCGAGCCGGACGAGGCCGCGCGCGCGGATCCGCTCGTTGACGAGGAGGGCCATCAGGAGTGCCAAGCCGATCGAGGCCGGGACGGTCGCGAGTGCGTAGAGGAAGTTGTTCCAGACGACCTGGATAAATATCGGATCGTCGGTGAGCATCCGGCGATAATGCTCGAGGCCGACGAACCGGGCCGGCCGCCGGCCCTTGGGGGTCGACCAGAAACTGTCGATCAGCGAGGCGACGGCCGGCCAATGGGTGAAGGCGGCGAGCAGGAGGCAGGCGGGCAGGGCGAGCAACCAGCCGTAGACGGCCTGCAGACGCCGTTCCACGGGACCGTCCCCTCCCCGCCGCTCCGAGGTTCCCGCCTCAGCGATAGGGGGCGAGGATGCGCATGGCCTCGAGCTGGGCGTCCTTCATCGCCTGGGCAGGGGTCTTGGCGAGCGTGAGAGCGGCCTGGAGCCCGTCGTTGAAGACCTTGGTCACGCGCTGGTTCTCGTGGGTGGAGAGCTCCGCCTTGGCGTATTGCAGCTGGTCGCGGGCGACCGTCGCGGGCGGGAACTCGGCGGCGTATTTGCGCATCGCCTCGGTTTCCCAGGCGGCCGGGCTCGTCGCGACGTAGCCCGTGGCGATGCACCAGTCGGCCGCCATCTCGGGCGAGGTGAGCCAGCGGACGAAGCCGAGGGCGGCCTTCCGCTCGGCCTCGTTGGCGCGCTTGAAGACGAAGAGGTTGCCGCCGCCCGTGGGCGCCCCGCGGCGCTTGCGGGCCGGCAGCATCGCGACGCCGAAGGGGAAGGGGGCGTTGTTGCGGACGTTGGTGAGGTTGCCGGTCGTGGTCCACATCATGGCCGTCCGGCGCTCGAAGAAGTCCTTGGGCGTGGTGCCCCATTCGATGATGCCGGGGGCCATCGCGCCGTGCTTGCGGGCGAGGTCGACCTGATACTGGAGCGCCTCGATCACCTCGGGCGTGTCGAAATAGACCTCGTTGCCGGCCTCGTTCATGAGGTGGCCGCCGTTCTGGATCACGAGTCCGTGGAACAACCAGTAGGGGAAGCCCGAGGAGGGGATCTGGATCCCGTACTGGGTGACGTTGCCGGCCGCGTCGCGCTTGGTGAGCTTTTTCGCGAACTCGACCTGCTCGTCCCAGGTGGCGGGCGGCCGCTCGGGGTCGAGCCCGGCCTCGGCGAAGGCCTGCTTGTTCCAGTAGAGGACCGGGGTCGAGCGCTGGAAGGGGATGCCCCAGGTCTTGCCGTCGATCGCCCCGTTTTCGAGGAAGGCCGGGTAGAAGCTCCGCATCCAGGCGCGGTCGGCATCGCCGGCGACGAGCTCGTCGAACGGGACGATCGCATCCTCGTCGTAGAGGGTGAAGGTGTCGACCGCGAGCAGGACCGCGAGATGCGGCGGGTTACCGCCCTTGAGCGCGGTCAGTGTCTTGGTCATCGTGTCCTGGTAGCTGCCGGTGTAGACCGGCTCGACGACCACGCCGGGATTCATCTCGGAATAGCGCTTGGCGTAGCCGTCGATGATCTTGGTGATCGGCCCGCCCACCGCGATCGGGTAGTAGAAGGTGAGCTTGACCTCGGCCGAGCGGGCCGGCCGGCCGCCGAGGACGGTCCCGCCGATCGCTGTGGCCCCGCCGATCGCCGCCGCTCCTAGGGCGGTGAACCCACGCCGCGTCACGCGCATCGTCTCGCTCCCTTCCACTCGCTGCTCACACCACCTCGAGCCGCCTGCCGCTGCCGGCATCGAACAGGTGCACGGCGCTCTCGGGCCAGGCGAGCCCGATCTCCGTGCCGGGGGAGAGATCGACGAGGCCGCTCGCCCGGACCAGGAGACGCTCGCGGCCGATGCGGCAGGCGAGGTGGCTGTCGGCGCCGAGAAACTCCACGCTCTCGATGACGGCACGATGACCGCGCTCGTCGCCGAACCGCACCGCTTCGGGCCGGAGCCCGAGCACGCGGCCGCGACCGGGCCGGCCGGGCAGCACGCAGACGCCGCTGCCGGCCACGACCGCGCCCTCGGGGCCGTCCTCGAGAGCGAGGAGGCTCATGGGCGGGGTGCCGAGGAAGGCGGCCGCGAAGAGCGTCGCCGGCTTCGCGTAGAGCTCGGCGGGCGTCCCCACCTGCTCGACCCGGCCGTCCTTCAAGAGCACGATCCGGTCGGCCATGGTCATGGCCTCGACCTGGTCGTGGGTCACGTAGAGCATGGTCATGGCGAGTCGGCGCTGCAGGTCGCGAATCTCCTTGCGCATCTCCTGGCGCAGCTTGGCGTCGAGGTTGGAGAGAGGCTCGTCCATGAGGCAGAGCCCGGCGCGAGCCACGATGGCCCGGGCGAGCGCCACGCGCTGCTGCTGGCCGCCCGAGAGCTCGGAGGGCTTGCGGTGGAGGAGGCCTTCGAGGCCCAACAGCGCCGCCGCCTCGCGCAGGCGCGCCGCGCGCTCGGCCTTCGGCACGCGGCGCACCTCGAGGCCGAAGGTGATGTTGCGGGCGACGTCGAGGTGGGGAAAGAGGGCGTAGCTCTGGAAGACCATGGCGAGGCCGCGGGCCGGCGGCGGCAGGCCGGTGACGTCGCGGCCGTCGACCAGGATCCGTCCGCCGCTCGCGGTCTCGAGGCCGGCGACGAGCCGCAGCGTCGTCGACTTGCCGCAACCCGAGGGACCGAGCAGGACGGCGAGGCTCCCGTCTTCGACGGTGAAGCTCACCTCGTCGACCGCGACGGTCGTGCCGAACCGCTTGGCGAGCCGTTCGATCCGGACCTCGGGCAAGGTCTTCCCCGTGGCTTGCGCGCAGCCGAGGCCTAGGCGATCGCCTTCCACCGGGCAAGCCGGGGCCCGGTCCGACCCGTGCCCTTCAGGCCGGAAAGCGCGACTCGGGCAGGCCGCTCACACCGGGTCGGCAGGCGAAGAGACCGCCCGCGAGCGGCTCGCGGACGAGCTCGGCGGCGTCCGCCCCCTCGCGGGCGGTGGTGACGTAGAGGGTCGCCAGGTCCGGATCGCCGAAGGCGCACATGGTGACGCGCGAGCAGGGCAGCCGGATCTCCCGGTCGATCCGGCCGTCCGGGGTGATGCGCACCACCCGACCGCCCCCGAAC
>DAIOUO010000078.1:0-11817 GCA_036759485.1 Geminicoccaceae bacterium
GGCTCGGAGGCGGGGGGGAAGCGCGCGCCCGCCGGCTCGCGCGAACGCTCGCGCGTACGATTGGCGCGGCCGCTGGCGGCGTGTATCGATCGACGAGCAGCGACGCGGGGCGAAGAGCGTATGACGGCCGCGATCCGCCGTCTCCTCGACCACGATCTGTGGTGGAGCTTCAAGAGCTCGCCGCTCACCGTCGCGGCCGCGCTCGTCACGCTCCTCTTCGTCCTGGCGGCCCTTTTCGCCCCCTGGGTCGCCCCGCACGACCCCTTCGACCCGGCGAGCCTCGATCTTCTGGACGCCTTCACTCCGCCCGCCTGGACCGAGCGCGGCGATCCGCGCTTCCCGCTCGGCACCGACGACCAGGGCCGCTGCGTACTCTCGACCATCGTCTGGGGCTCGCGGATCTCGCTGCTCGTCGGTTTCGCCGCGGTGCTCCTGTCGGCCTGGCTCGGCGTGGCGCTCGGGGTCTCGGCGGGCTATCTGGGTGGCGCCTACGAGGCCCTGGTGATGCGGCTCGCGGACGTCCAGCTCACCATCCCGGGGATCCTCGTGGCCCTCACGATCAACGGTGTGGCGAGGACGCTCGTGCCGCGCGAGCTCCAAGAGGCGGCGGCGATCTGGGTGCTCGTGCTGGCGATCGGCATCTCGGATTGGCCGAAATACGCCCGCCTCGCGCGCGGCACCACGCTCGTCGAGAAGAGCAAGGACTACATCGCGGCGGCGCGGGTGATCGGCCTGCCTCCGCTGCGGATCATGGTCCGCCATCTCCTGCCCAACGTGATCGGTCCGGTGCTCGTGATCGGCACGATCGGGCTCGCCCTCGCCATCGTTTCCGAGGCCACGCTCTCCTTCCTCGGCGTGGGCGTGCCCCCCACCACCCCCTCGCTCGGCACGCTCATCCGGATCGGCAACGACTTCCTGTTCTCGGGCGAGTGGTGGATCACGCTCTTTCCCTCGCTGGCGCTCGTCCTGCTCGTGCTCGCCGTCAATCTTCTGGGCGACTGGTTGCGCGACGCCTTCAACCCGAAGCTCCGTTGAGGCCCGCTTGGCGCTGCTCGAGGTCGAGGATCTGGTCGTCGAGTTCCCGACCCGGCGTGGCCCCCTGGTCGCGGTCGACGGTGTGAGCTTCACCATCGAGCCCGGCGAGGTGCTCGGCATGGTGGGCGAGTCGGGTGCCGGCAAGTCCCTGACCGGCATGGCGATCATCGGCCTGCTCGAGCCCCCGGGGCGGATCGCCCGGGGGCGGATCCGGCTCGCGGGCCGGAGGATCGACGATCTGCCGCCCGAGGCCATGCGGCGGATCCGCGGGCGCGAGATCGGCGCCGTCTTCCAGGATCCGCTGACCTCCCTCAACCCGCTCTACACGATCGGCCGCCAGCTCGAGGAGACGATCCGGACCCATCTCGACCTCGACGCCCGGGCGGCGCGCGAGCGGGCGATCGGGCTGTTGCGCGAGGTCGGCATTCCGGCACCGGAGCGGCGGATCGACGCCTACCCGCACGAGCTCTCGGGCGGCATGCGGCAGCGGGTGGTGATCGCGCTCGCGCTCGCTGCGGAGCCGGCGCTCGTGGTGGCCGACGAGCCCACGACCGCCCTCGACGTGTCGATCCAGGCGCAGATCGTCCAGCTCCTGAAGCGCCTCTGTCGCGAGCACCGAACGGCGGTGCTGCTCGTCACCCACGACATGGGGGTGATCGCCGAGACCGCCGATCGGGTGGCGGTGCTCTATGCCGGCAAGCTCGTCGAGCTGGGTCCGGTCGAGGCGGTGATCCGGCGGCCGCGGCATCCCTACACCCGAGGGCTCATGGGGGCGATCCCGCGGATCGGGGTGCGCGGCGGCCGGCTCGTCCAGATCGAGGGCGCCATGCCGCGACCGGATGCGATCCCGTCGGGCTGCGCCTTCCACCCGCGCTGCCCGCGGGCCTTCGAGCGCTGCCGGCGGGAGCGACCCGAGCCGGTCGCGGTCGGCCCGGCGCACACCGCCGCCTGCTGGCGCCCGGCCGAGGAGGCGAGCGCGTGAGCCCGCCACCGCTCGTCGAGGTCGAGGGCCTGGCCCGCCGGTTCGACGTCTCGCGGCCCTGGCTCGCTCGGATTCTGACCCGCGAGCCGCGCCGCTTCCTGCATGCGGTGGCCGGGGTCGACTTCGCGATTCCGCGTGGCACGACCATGGCGCTCGTGGGCGAATCGGGCTGCGGCAAGTCGACCGTGGCGCGGCTGCTCGTGGGCCTCTTGCCGCCGAGCGCGGGGCGGATCCGCTTCGACGGCACCGAGCTCGACCTCTCGCGCGGCCGGCGGGCACTCGCCCCGCTCCGCCGGCGCCTCCAGATGATCTTCCAGGACCCGTACGCCAGCCTCAATCCGCGCTGGCGGGTAGCCGAGATCGTGGCCGAGCCGCTCGACGCCTTCGGCCTCGTTCGCGACCGCGCCGAACGGCGCGAGCGGGTCGCCGAGCTCCTCCGCCGAGTGGGACTGAGCCCGACCGACGGGACCAAATATCCGCACGAGTTCTCGGGTGGTCAGCGCCAGCGGATCAGCATCGCCCGGGCGCTGGCGAGCCGGCCCGAATTCCTGGTCGCCGACGAACCCACCTCCGCCCTCGACGTCTCGGTCCAGGCCCAGATCCTGAACCTCATGAAGGACCTGCAGGAGCGGCTCGGGCTCACCTATCTGTTGATCAGCCACAATCTGGCGGTCGTGAGCCTGATGGCCGACCAGGTGGGTGTGATGTATCTGGGGCGGATCGTCGAGCTGGCACCGGCCGGCGAGTTGTTCGCTCGGCCCCGCCATCCCTACACCCGGCTCCTGCTCGACACGGTCCCGGACCTCCAGATGCGGCGGCGCGAGCGAACGCCCGTCGCGGGCGAGGTGCCGAGCCCGATCGAGCCGCCGCCGGGCTGCGCCTTCCATCCGCGCTGTCCCTGGGCGAACGCTCGCTGTCGAGCCGAGCGCCCGCAGCCCCTGCCGGTGGGTGCGGCGCGGGTCGCCTGCCACGCGGTCGAGGAGGGACGTCTGCCGATCTGAGCCGGCAGGCGTCGGCGCGCGGTGCGCTGCTTCTCGAGCGAAACCGAGCGGCGGTGCTCGGTCGACCGCGCGACCTCGCGAACCCGGGGCGACACGATCGGTGCGGGTCTCGTGGGCTCGGGTCCCGGGCTCGCGACCCGCGAGCGGTTTCGTCCGGTGGTACCAACGGACCGCGCCGGCCGCGGCGGCAACCGGTCGACCCGGAGGCGGCCGCGAGCTCGGCGCCGCGTCGCTTCTCGAGCGGGATCGATCGCACGGTCTCGGGCGGCCGCGAGAAACGGCGAGGCCCGGGAGCGGCCGCTCTTCGCAGACACGCCCGACGCTGCGCTGCTCCACCGGCGGCGTCTACCGGAGCTCCGGGGCCGACCGTTCGAAAAAGGAGCGTACCCGGGTCCGACCCTTGCCACCTCGTCGGTTGCCGCGGGCCGCGCCGTCGAGCGCGATGCGCCCGACGTTCGGCCAGCCGAGCGGCTGAGAGCGGCGATCGGCAGGTGCACCGCGCTCGCAGTCTCGCCGCGCGCCGCGGTGGTCGAGCTCGAGGATCGGGCCGGCCTCAGCTCGCGGTCCGCTGCTCCACGAGCAGCATCGAGCGGAGGTCTTCGGCCGCTCGCTCGAGGAACAGGAGCACCCGGGCGTCGCCGTAATCGTAGAAGACGTCGTCCGGGTCGCTCACGGTCGTCGCACGGAAGCGGCTCACAGCCAAATCGAGCACCGCCATCACGCTCTCGAGATTGCGCGCCGGCGTCGTGAGCAGCATGTTCTCGAGCTCCTCGATCTGTCGATCGATCTGCTCGATCTCGCGCTCGATCTCGTCGAGACCAGCGTCTTTCTCGGCTTTCGAGAGGTCGCTCATCATCGAGCGGATCTCCTCGGCCGACATGCCGACGAGCTGGAGCGGGACGAAGGTCCATTCGGGAAGGCTGCGCCGCAGCCGATCCTGGCGCTCGACCAACCCGTCCCGGCGCCGCTGCAGCTCGCTCAAGCGCCGGACGAGGAGCATCGTGTTGGTGATCACGGCCATGCTCGTCCCTCCTCCGTCTTCCCCCACAACCCGCACCGGACGGCCGAGTCGCTGGGGGCGAGCTTGCTGATCGATTGGCGGACTGTCAACGATTTTTTCATCTATTGGTGAAGAGGATATTTGCGCTGAACTTGGATAAAATTGTGTTTATTTGGAAAAAGCGCGAATTATACTGAGAGACGCACAAAATTTTAGGGAAATACGTCGCGCATCCGCGCGATGGACGGACCGGCCGGTCGGCCGCATAATCCGCGCCACCCAGTCCTGCGGGCTGCCGGCGGAGGTTCGCCTTGAGGTCGAGCGAGGGGAGCCACGATCACCCGCACGGCGTCCGGCCGCACCGCGTCGTGGGCCTGCGCGGTTACCTGTTGGCCGGCATCATCGTCACTGCCCCGATCGGGATCACCCTCTGGCTGGTCTGGCAGGTGGTCGACTACATGGATCGGACGGCGGCGGCACTCCTGCCGGCACGCTACAATCCGGAGACCTATCTGCCCTTCAGCGTGCCCGGGCTCGGTCTCCTCGTGATCCTCGGCCTGTTGACCGCGATCGGTTGGTTCACCGCCGGCTTCCTCGGCCGCACCGTCATGCGCGTGGGCGAAGAGCTCGTCGCTCGGACGCCGGTCGTCCGGTCGATCTACGGCACCTTGAAGCAGATCTTCGAGGCCGTGCTCGCCTCCTCCTCGCGCTCCTTCCGCGAGGTGGTGCTCGTCGAATGGCCGCGCAGCGGTGTGTGGTCGATCGCCTTCGTCACCGGCACCACCCAATGGGAGCTGGCCGAGGGCGGCCCCGACATGGTCAACGTCTTCCTGCCCTGCACGCCGAACCCGACCACGGGCTATCTCATGTTCGTCTCGCGCCGCGAGCTCGTGCCGCTCGCCCTCACGGTCGAGGAGGGGATGCGGATGGTGGTCTCGGGCGGCATCGTCAACATGCCGCTCCGACCGGCCGGCGGCCGCGGGCTAGCCGGCGGCGAGCAGGCCGAGCGCCGCCGACCGATCGAACAGCTGCAAGAGGTGCCGTGAGGCCCGCCCGCGCGGGCCCGAGAGCTCCGGATCGGTCTCGAGCAGCGCACGAGCGAGCGCGCTCGCTTCGGCCAGGAGCTCGCCGTCGCGGGCGAGATCGGCGAAGTGGAAGCCGGGCAGGCCCGACTGGCGGGCACCCAGCGCCTCGCCCGGTCCGCGCAGTGCGAGGTCGGCCTCGGCGATCGCGAAGCCGTCGCGGGTCCGCCGGAGCGTCGCGAGGCGGGCGCGCGCCGCCTCGCCGCCGGCCTCGTCCCAGAGGAGGAGACAGGTCGAGGGGAGGTTGCCGCGGCCGACCCGGCCGCGCAGCTGGTGGAGCTGGGCGAGGCCGAACCGTTCCGCGTTTTCGATCACGATCACCGTCGCCTCGGGCACGTCGACACCGACCTCGACCACGGTCGTGGCGACCAGGAGGCGAATCCGGCCGGCCGCGAAGGCCTCCATCACGGCCCGCCGCTCGGCCGGCTTCTGACGGCCGTGCGCGAGGCCCACGAGCGGCCCGAAGCGGGCGGCGAGGGCGGCGTACCGAGCCGCCGCCGCGGCCCGCTCGGCGGCACTCTCGCCCTCGATCGCGGGGCAGATCCAATAGAGCCGCTCGCCGCGGGCGAGCGCCCGGCCGCAGGCCTCGACCACCTCTTCGAGCCGGCGCAGCGGAACAGCCCGGGTGTCGACCGGCGGCCGCCCGGCCGGTCGGGCCCTGAGCTCGCTCACCGCGAGATCGCCCCAGCGGGCCATCACGAGCGTGCGCGGGATCGGTGTGGCCGAGAGCAGCAGGAGGTCGACGCCGCGACCCTTGTCGACCAGGGCCAGGCGCTGGCGGACCCCGAAGCGGTGCTGCTCGTCGACCACCGCGAGCGCGAGGTCGGCGAAGGCGACCTCGGGCTCGAGGAGCGCATGCGTGCCGACCAGCACGGGCAGGGTGCCGCGGGCGAGCCGGTCGAGGGTGGCGGCGCGCGTGCGCTTCGGCTCGCCGCCGGCGAGCAGCCCGACCTCGACGCCGAGCGGGGCGAACCAGCCGCGGAGCGTGGCGGCGTGCTGGCGGGCGAGAATTTCGGTCGGCGCCATGAGCGCCGCCTGGCGACCCGCTTCGACCACCCGGAGGACGGCCATGGCCGCGACCAGCGTCTTGCCGGTGCCGACGTCGCCCATCAACAGCCGGGCGGCCGGCCGCGGCGCGGCGAGATCGGCCGCGATCTCGGCCGCGGCCCGCCACTGGTCGGCGGTCGGCGAGAAGGGGAGGGCGGCGAGCAGCGCCCGCCCGAGCCCGCCGTCGCCCCGGGTAGGCCGCTTGCGGACGGCGAGCCGGCGGCGCCGTTCGAGGGCGAGGGCCAGCTGGGTAGCCAACAGCTCGTCGAGCGCGAGCCGCCGCCGGGCCGCCTCGAGGGCGGCCGAATCGGCCGGGGCGAGCCCGTGCAGGCGGGCGAGCGATTCCGCGAAGCCCGGCCTGTCGCGGGCGGCGGGGCCCAGCCATTCCGGGACCGCGCCGAGCCGGGCGAAGGCCGCGCGCACGAGCGCCCGCAGTCGCCCCTGGGTCAACCCCTCGACCAGCGGGTAGATCGGCAGCGGTCGCGGCGCCGCGGCGAGCTCGGCCGGCAGGAGCTCGGGATGCGCCATGCGGAAACGGCCGTCGCGCCGCTCGACCCGGCCGTGGACGAGGCGCACGGCACCGGGCGGGTAGCGGCGGGCGAGCCAGTCGCCGCGGAGGTGGAACCAGAGGAGCTCGCCCGGCCGGCCAGCGGCTTCGACCGGCAGCCGGGTGGGCCGGCCGGCCCGGGCCGGTAGCGGTGCCCCGGTCACGGTGACGAGGAGCGTCGCCTCCGCCCCCTCGGGCAGCGACAGGGGATCCGCCGCCGGCTCCGGGTCGAGCCGGGCGCGCGGCAGGAGCCGCAACAGGTCGAGCGGGCGCGGCGGGTCGCGGCCCAGGAGCCGGGCGAGCGCCCGCAGGGTCGCCGGGCCCACGCCGGGTAGGGTCGCGATCGGTGCCAGGAGCGGGGCGGGCGGATCGGCCGCGACCTCCCGCGCGTCCTCGCGTCGCTTGGCCGGCAAGGCCAACTCGGCTAAATCTCCGCCATCCTGGCGCCGGCCGGCGCCCTCTTGCCCGGAGCGGCTCGTAGCATGGACGAGACGGATCTGGCCATCCGGCGGCGGCGGCTGCGCCACCGCTGTCGGTACCGTGGCTTCCTCGAGGCGGACCTCCTGCTCGGCCGCTTCGCCGAGGCCTGGATCGATCGGCTCGAGGAGCCGCTGCTCGAGCGGCTCGAGGCGCTCCTGGAGGAGCCGGACACCGAGATCTGGGACTGGGTCAGCGGCCGGCGGCCCGTGCCGGCGCGGCACGAGGGCGAGCTCATGGCGATCCTGCGGCGCTTCGCGCAGCGGGGCGGGGCCGGCGTTCGGGCGTGAGCGCGGCGATGGCCGAACCCGCCCGGGTCCTGGACGCGCCGCCCGCACCGGCGCGGCCGCGCAGCTTTCTTCTCGGGAACGCCCGCGAGGGGCTCGAGGCGCGCTATCTGGCCGACCGGCTCGCGCGCGGCCGGGCGCGCGAGATCCTGCACATCGCCCGCGACCTCGACCGGGCGCGTCAGCTCGCCGAGCTCGTGCACTTCTTCGCGCCCGGGCTCGAGGTGCTGATCCTGCCGGCCTGGGACTGCCTGCCCTACGACCGGATCTCGCCCAACCCGCAGCTCATGGCCGAGCGGCTCGTGACCCTGGCCCGGTTGGCCGAGCCGGCCACCGCCGGCCGGCTCGTGATCACGACCGAGAACGCCGTGTTGCAGCGGGTGCCGACGCGCGAGACCGTGCTCGCCGGCCGTCTCGTGATCGAGGTCGGCGGGCGGCTCGACCGCGAGGCCTTCGCGGCCCGGCTCGAGCGCGACGGCTATCGGCGGGTCGGTTCGGTGGTCGAGCCCGGCGAGTACGCGCTCCGCGGAGGCCTCGTCGATCTCTTCCCGATCGGCGCGCAGCGGCCGGTGCGGCTCGACCTGTTCGGTACGGCGGTCGAATCGATCCGCCACTTCGATCCCTTGAGCCAGCGCTCGGGCGGCCGGCTGCGGCGGTTCGAGCTCGTACCGGCGAGCGAGGTCCTGCTCGACCCGGCCGCGATCGAGCGCTTCCGGGTGGGCTATCTCCAGGAGTTCGGCGCGGTCACCGACGACCCGTTGCTCGAGGCGGTCACCGCGGGCCGCCGGATCGCCGGAATGGAGCACTGGCTGCCGCTCTTCCACGAGCGGCTCGTGACGGTCCTCGACCATCTCGGCCCCGAGGCCGAGATCGCCTTCGACCATCTGGCGCTCGAGGGGATCCGCGAGCGGGCGGCGCTGATCGGCGAGCATTACGAGGCGCGCCGCGCCCCGCCGATGGCGGGCGCCGCCTTCGGTACCGCGCCCTACCGGCCGCTGCCGCCCGATCGACTCTATCTCGACGAGCAGAGCTTCGAACGGTTGACCGCGGCGCGGGTGCGCCATCTCTTCTCGCGCTTCGCCCCGCCGCCCGCGCCCCCGCCGGGCGTCGAGCGCTGCCTCGATCTCGGCGGGCGGCCGCCGCGCGACTTCGCCCCCGAGCGGGCGAGCCGCGAGACCAACCTGTTCGACGCCGTGGTCGCGCATCTGAAGGCGGTCCAGGCGGCGGGCGAGCGGCCCTGCCTCGTCGCCGCGAGCGAGGGCGCACTCGCCCGGCTCGAGCAGGTGCTCGAGGACCACGGGCTCGAGGGGCTCGTGCGGGTCGAGAGTGCGGCCGAGCTCGCGGCTCTGCCCTCGGGCGTCGGGCTCGCGGTCCTGCCGCTCGAGCACGGCGTGGTGGCCCCGGGGCTGCATCTGCTCACCGAGCAGGACCTCCTGGGCGAGCGGCTCGCCCGTACCTCCCGCAAGAGCCGGCGCGCCGACCGCTTCCTGCAGGACCTCTCGGCGATCGCCGAGGGCGATCTCCTGGTCCATGCCGAGCACGGGATCGGCCGCTTCGAGGGGCTCGTGACCCTCGAGGTGGGTGGTGCGCCGCACGACTGCCTGAAGCTGGTCTATGCCGGCGGCGACAAGCTCTTCGTCCCGGTCGAGAACCTCGAGATCCTCTCCCGCTACGGCCACGCCGACGACGCCGTACCGCTCGACAAGCTGGGCGGGGTCGGCTGGCAGCAGCGCAAAGCCAAGGTCAAGGAGCGGATCCGCGAGCTCGCGGGCGAGCTCATCAAGATCGCGGCCGAGCGGGCGACCCGCAAGGCTCCGGCCCTCGAGCTGCCGCCCGGGGTCTACGACGAGTTCGTGGCGCGCTTCCCCTACGAGGAGACCGAGGACCAGCTCCGGGCGATCGAGGCGGTGCTCGAGGACATGGCCTCGGGCCGGCCGATGGACCGGCTGATCTGCGGCGACGTCGGCTTCGGCAAGACCGAGGTGGCCCTGCGGGCGGCCTTCGTCGCGGCCATGAGCGGCAAGCAAGTGGCCGTGCTCGCGCCGACCACGCTGCTCGCCCGCCAACACTACAAGGTGTTCTGCGAGCGCTTCCGCGGGCTGCCGATCCGGCTCGGCCAACTCTCCCGGATGGTGAGCGCGCGCGAGGCGGAGGCGGTCAAGAAGGGCCTCGCCGAAGGTCAGATCGATATCGTGGTAGGGACCCACGCGCTCCTCGGCAAGGGCGTGAGCTTCAAGGATCTGGGCCTCGTCGTGATCGACGAGGAGCAGCATTTCGGGGTGGTGCACAAGGAGAAGCTCAAACAGCTGCGGGCCGAGGTCCACGTGCTCACCATGACGGCGACGCCGATCCCGCGCACGCTGCAGATGGCACTCGGCGGCATGAAGGACCTCTCGGTGATCGCCACCCCGCCGGTCGACCGGCTCGCGGTCCGCACCTTCGTCATGCCGGCCGATCCCGTGGTGATCCGCGAGGCGCTGTTGCGCGAGCGGCACCGGGGCGGGCAGAGTTTCTACGTCTGCCCGAAGATCGCCGACCAGCCGAAGCTCAAGGAGACGCTCGACAAGCTCGTTCCCGAGCTCAAGATCGGCGTGGCCCACGGGCGGATGGCGGCGAGCGAGCTCGAGGCGGTGATGAGCGCCTTCTACGACCGCCGGCTCGACGTGCTGCTCGCGACCAACATCATCGAGAGCGGGCTCGACATCCCCTCGGCCAACACGCTGATCGTGCACCGGGCCGACCTCTTCGGCCTCTCGCAGCTCTATCAACTCAGGGGCCGGATCGGCCGCTCGAAGGTCAGGGGCTACGCCTACTTCACCGTGCCGGCCGACCGGAAGCTCGCCGAGACGGCCGAGAAGCGGCTCGCCGTGATCCAGTCGCTCGAGGGGCTCGGCGCGGGCTTCCAGCTCGCGAGCCACGACCTCGACATCCGTGGTGCCGGCAATCTGTTGGGCGAGGAGCAGTCCGGCCACATCAAGGAGGTCGGCTTCGAGCTCTACAACGCCATGCTGCAGGAGGCGGTGGCCGAGCTCGAGCGGCAGCGGGCCCGGGCCCCGGTCGAGGCGGCGGCGGGCGATTGGACGCCGCAGATCACGATCGATGCGCCCGCGCTCATGCCCGAGAGCTGGATCGGCGATCTCGATCTGCGGCTGTCGATGTACCGGAGGCTCGCGAGCCTCGCCGACCCGCGGGAACTCGACGCCTTCGCGGCCGAGCTCGTCGATCGGTTCGGGCCGCTGCCGGCCGAGACCAGGAGCCTGCTCGAGATCGTCGCGATCAAGCAGCTCTGCCGCAAGGCCAACGTCGCGAAGCTGGACGCCGGGCCCAAGGGGATGGTCTTGACCTTCCACGAGAACCGCTTCCCGCACCCGGATCGGCTCGTGGCCTGGATCGGGCGGAGCGGCGGGCGGGTCCGGGTTCGCCCCGACCACAAGCTCGTGCTCGCCGAGGAGACCAGGAGCCCGGAAGAACGGCTGAAGAAGGCGAAGCGGCTCGTGGCCGAGCTCGCGCGGCTCGCGGAGGGCTGAGGAGGGCGGAGGCATGCTGCTCTACACCCACGGCTCGAGCCTCGAGCACGACACCGGTCCCGGCCATCCCGAGCGGGCGGAGCGGATCCGGGCGATCCTGCGCGCGCTCGATGCCGCGGCCCTGCCCGGGATCGTTCGACGCGAGGCACCCGAGGCCGGCCTCGAGGACATCGCCCGCGCGCATCCCGAGCCCTATCCGAGCCGGACGCTCGCCCGGATCCCGGCCACGGGGCGCGACTATCTGGATCCCGACACGGTGGTCTCGCCCGGCTCGCGGAAAGCCGCGCTCACCGCTGCGGGCGGAGCGGTGGCGGCGGTCGAGGCGGTGCTCGCCGGCGAGGACCGGACGGCGTTCTGTTGCCTGAGGCCCCCCGGCCACCATGCCGAGCCCGCCCGGGCCATGGGCTTCTGCCTGTTCGACAACGTCGCGATCGCGGCGCTCCGCGCCCGCCAGGTACACGGGATCGGGCGGATCGCGGTCGTCGATTTCGACGTTCACCACGGCAACGGCACCCAGGCGATCTTCTGGAACGACCCGTGGACTCTCTACGTCTCGACCCACCAATGGCCGCTCTATCCCGGGACCGGGAGGCGCAGCGAGACCGGGGTCGCGAACAACGTGTTGAACGTCCCCCTGCCGCCCGGCACCGACGGGCGGGCCTACCGCGCCGCGTTCGAAGGCGAGATCCTGCCGCGCCTCGAGGCCTTCGCCCCCGAGCTCGTCCTGGTCTCCGCCGGCTTCGACGCCCACGCTGCGGATCCGCTCGCGAGCCTCGAACTCGTCGAGGACGACTTCGCCTGGATCAGCGAGCGGCTCCTCGAGGTCGCCCGC
>DAIOUO010000079.1:0-11680 GCA_036759485.1 Geminicoccaceae bacterium
CCGCCCTCGAGGCGGCACGCGCCGCCGGCTCGGCCGAGCTCGAGGCCCGCGCTCTCGGCGGAATAGGCGACGCCTTCTACCTCGAGGGGCGGCTGCGCTCGGCCGCGGCGGCGTTCGCGCGCTGCGTCGCGATCGCCGAGACGAGTGGACTCGTCGGGATCCGCACGGCCTATCTGCCGATGCTCGCGATCGTCCGGTTCGTCGCCGGTGAGCCCGAGCCGGCCCGTGCCGGCGCCGAAGCCGCCGTCGAGTTGGCCGAGCGCACCGGCCGGCCGCGCGCCGAGCTGATCGCCCGCCACGCCCTCTTCCTGCTCGAGGAGGGCGCCGGCCGTTTCGTCCAGGCCGAGCGGCATCTCGACCGGGCCGACACGATCACCGCGACCCTCGGAGCCGTCCGCTTCGTACCCGAGAATCTCGCCTTCCGGGCCCGCCTCCGCCGCCGGGCGGGCGACCGCCCGGCCGCCCTCTCGCTCCTGCGCGAGGCGCTCGCTCGCGCCCGGGCGACCGGTACGAGCTTCGTGGGGCCTCTCGTGCTCGGCGGCCTCGTCGCCACCACCGCCGATCCCGCCGAGCGGGCCGCCGCGCTCGCCGAGGGTCGGGCCCTGCTCGAAGCCGGCTCCGCCTGCCACAACCACCTCCTCTTCGCCGAGGAGGCGATCGAGGGCTGCCTCGAGGCCGGCGAGCTCGATACCGCCCTCGCGCTGGCAGACGCCCTCGAGGCCTTCACCGCGGCCGAGCCGATCGCCCGGGCGAGCTTCCTCGCCGACCGCGCCCGGACCCTCGTGGCCCTGGCGCGCGACGGACCGAGCCCGGCCCTGCGCGCGCGCCTCGAAGCCCTCGCGGCCGAGGCGGCGCGGGTCGGTCTCGCGCGGGAGGGACCGGCGCTCCTGGCCCTTGCCGATGGTGCTCGGGCAGGCGAGGCTCGTTGCGCGTCCAGTCGGGAGGCCCCGTGAGCCGGCTCGTCAACCCTCTGAAGCAGAAACTCGGTCGCGGCGAGACGGTGGTCGGGACCTTCGTCTCGCTGCCCTCGCCGCCCTTCGTCCAGATCCTCGCGGGTGCGGGGTTCGACTTCCTGATCGTGGATTGCGAGCACGGGCCGATCGGGCCCGAGGCCGCGCAAGCCATGATCACTGCGACCGCCGTGGCGCCCTGCGTGCCCTTGGGGCGGGTCCCGTGGAACCTCCCCTGGCTCGCCAAGCCTCTGCTCGACTCGGGTGCCCTCGGCATCGTCTTCCCGCTCGTCCGCTCGGCCGAGGACGCCCGCGCGGCCGTGGCCGCCTGTCGCTACGCGCCCCGAGGCGAGCGCGGCTGGGGGCCCTTCTACGCCCCCTCGCGCTGGGGCCTCGCGCCCTTCGACTACAGCGGCTCGGCGGATGCCGCGATCCTCACGATCCTGCTGATCGAGCACGTCGACGCGGTCCGCGCGATCGACGCGATCTGCGCCGTGCCGGGGGTGGACGTCGCGATGATCGCGCCCTACGACCTCTCGACGAGCCTCGGCAGGCCCGGCGCCTTCGACGATCCGGCCTTCCGCGAGGCGGTCCTCGAGGCGGAGCGCGGGATCCGCGCCGCCGGCGTCACCCTGGGCGGCCTCGCGGCCACGACCGAGCGTGCCAACGCGCTCGCCGCACGCGGCTACCGGTTCCTCTGCCTCGGCTACGACGTGCTCCTGATCGAAACCGCGATGCACGGCCTCCTGGCCGGCATCGAACGGTCGGCCACGATCGCCGGCGCCGCGGATTCGGTTTAAAGCGGCTTCGACTTGTCCGCCACCACCTTGGTCGGCGCCACCTCGAGGGAGGGCGCGACCTTGTCGGCGGCCGGCGGAGCCGAGGCCGGTACGGCCGGGGCGGGTTCGACGGCAGCGCGGATCGGCCGCGGCTCGCCGACCGGAGCCAGCGCCTTGCCGGCAGGCACCGGTCCCGGCTCGACCGCCTCGCCGATGCCGCGCATCACGGCCTGGACCACCTGCAGCAATTCGGGGCTCTCCGCCGGGCCCACGAGCGCGAAGACGAGCCGGCCGCGCCGCCAATGCAGCGACACGAGACTCTCGCCGACCATGGTGAACGCCTGCTCGGCGTCCGAGGAGACCACGCCCACATAGAGGTCGACGATGCGGCCCTGGCTGTCGGTCCAAGCGAGCCGGACGGCCGGCGCGCTGCCACCGTCGAGCACCTGCCCTCCGACCGGCAACAGGCCGAGCCCACGCAGATCGGGCAGCTCGAGCGGCTGGTCGCGGAGATGGCCGGCGAGCCAAGCGAGCGACCGCTCCCGGTCGCCTTGCGGTCGCGCCTGGGAATGTTGGCCGATGCTGCCGCCGAAGGGGAACTCCGGCACCGGAAGTTCGGGCTCGTAGACGATGGCGGTCTCGACCTCGGGCTCCGCCCGCCAGGTCTCGACCGCGCCGAGCCCCGCCAGGATCAGGACGCTCGCCGCCACGAGGCCGGCCGCCCCGCGCAGCATCAGGCGCCGCCGGCGCAGCCGCAGAACCGTGTCGGCCAACGCTCGCTGCAGCTCCGGAGCGAAGCCCTCGCCGTAACGGTCGAGCCCCTCGCGGATCCGAGCGAGCCCTGCGAGCTGTCGGCGATAGGCCTCGACCCGCTCCCGGTCGCCCCCGTCGATCAGCAGATGGGTGAGCACGGCAGCGCGGCGCTCGCCCGGCAGGCGACCGTCGACCAGCGCATGCAACTCGCCTTCGTCAACCGTCGACCGCGCCGTCGTGGCGCCGCTCTGGCTCATTTGACGACCCGTAGCCTCGCTGTGCCACCGTGCGCAGTCAGGCGACGCAACGCCTCGCGCCCGCGTGACAGTCGCGACATGACCGTGCCCACGGGAACTCCTATCACATTCGCAGCCTCCAGGTAGCTCAGACCCTCGAGGCCGACGAGCAAGACCACCTCCCGTTGTTCTTTCGGCAACACCTGCAGTGCGGCAACCAGGTCACGCAGCTCGACCCAGTCCTGCTGGCGCGGCGGTGCCAGGAGATCGGCGATGACCGTCTCGATCGGCACCTCGCCGCGGCGGGTCTGTCTTCTCCGGTGACCGTCCACGAAGACATTGTGAAGCGTGGTGAAAAGATATGCCCGCAAATCGTTGACCTTGCGCCAGGAACGTGCCTGGGCGATGACCCGAACGAGGCACTCCTGGACGAGATCGTCGGCATCGTGGGGGTCGCCCACCAGGAGGAGCGCGTAACGCCGCAGGCCGGATACGTGTTCGAGCACCTCCTCGTCGACCGACCGGCGTCGGGAGGATGTTGCCACGACGCCGCTCTCCGCCGGGTCGGTAGCGCTCTCGTCGGTATAGGGGTCCCAGGGCAAGACTGGGCCTCCGCGCTGGTTGCGTCTTGTTGCCGGGCAGTCGCCGGCGGCAACAGCCTGCCGTGGCGGGCCCGGGTTCCGCGAGTACGCGCCGCTCGTCTCGAACGACCGACCACCGTTGAACACATGCCGGCCGCCGACGCAACCCTGGAGGTCGGGCGCGGTCGCAAACGCAAAGAAAAGGCTCCACCGGGCTGACGCCGGTGGAGCCGAGCTTTGGGCGGTGAACATGCGAGGTTCGCCTGCGGCCCACCCTCGGCCCAGACGACCCGGGGTCTTCGATTCGACCCCTCCCCGCATCTTCGAGGACGCGGCCGCCGCCCGCTTATTCCCCGCGCCCGCCCGGTTCCCGTCCGACCGCCGGGTCGTCCGCCCGCACCCGCACGTAGCGACCCGGCGCCGGCTCGATCGGTCGCAATCCGCCCTCCCCCGGCCGACGCGCCGGCACCGTCCGACCGCCACCGCCGCGCCGCAACCAGGCGAGCCAGTGCGGCCACCAGCTCCCGGGCCGGAAACGGGCGCCCGAAAGCCAAGTGTCGGGGTCGGCGGGCAATGCCGCACGGGTCCAGTAGCCGTATCTGCGCGCCTCGGGCGGGTTGACCACGCCCGCGATGTGCCCCGAGCCGCCGAGCACGAAGCGCACCGGTCCCGCGAGCCGGCGGGCTCCGGCGTAGGTCGACCGCCAGGGCGCGATGTGGTCCTCGCGGGTCGAGAGGAAGTAGGCCGGGTCGCGGATCCGGCCGAGGTCGATCGGCACGCCCAGGAGCCGCACCGCGCCCGGCTCGACGAGCCGGTTCTCGAGGTAGAGCGAGCGCAGGTAGAAGCGGTGCATCGCGTACGGCATCCGCGTGCCGTCGGCGTTCCAGTGCAGGAGATCGAAGGGCGGCGACTCGCGGCCCAGGAGATAGTTCTGGACGAAGAAGCTCCAGACGAGATCGTTGGCTCGCAACAGTGCGAAGACCCGTTGCATGTGGTGGGCCTCGAGGCAGCCGCGCTGCGCCATGTGCCGCTCGAGCAGCTCGAGCTGCCGCTCGTCGATGAACACGCCGAGTTCACCGGGCTCGGCGAAGTCGAGCATGGTCGTGAGGAAGGTGGCGCGGCCGATCCGTCGCTCCCCGCGCGCCGCCAGATAAGCGAGCAGGCAGGCGGTGAGCGTGCCGCCGAGGCAATAGCCGAGCACGTCCACGACGCGCTCGCCGGTCGCCCGCTCGATCGCCTCGAGCGCCGAGAGCGGCCCCTCGAGCAAGTAATCCTCGAAGCTCTTGTGGGCGAGCTCCGGGCCGGGATTGACCCAGGACAGCACGAACACCGTGAGCCCCTGGTCCACGCACCAGCGTACGAAGCTGTTCTTGGGCCGCAGGTCGAGGATGTAGTACTTGTTGATCCAGGGCGGCACGATCAGGAGCGGGCGGGCCCGCACTGTCGCCGTGCGCGGCGCGTATTGGAGGAGCTGGGCGAGCTCCGTCTCGTACACGACGGCACCCTCGGTGGTCGCCAGGTCCCGGCCGAGCACGAAGGCGTCCGCCCGACCCGGGGCGGTCGGCAACCGGCCGCGGCCCCGCTCGAGGTCGGCCAGCAAGCGCTCGAGGCCGCGCGCGAGGCTCTCCCCGCGGCTCTTGACCGCCTCGCGCAGCACCACGGGGTTGGTCGCCGGGTGGTTGGCGGGCGCCAGCGCCTCGAGCGCGAGGCGGACGTAGAAGGCGGCCCGCGCCCGGGTCTTGCGATCGAGCCCCGGCGCCCGCTCGACGAGCTCGCGCACCCAGGCGCAACTCATGAGGTAGACCTGCTTCAGCGTGTCGAAGCGGAGGTCCTCCTCCCACTCCGGGTCGGCGAAGCGGCGATCGCCCGCCTCCGGCGCCCAGAGCGGCGGCAGGGTCGGATCGATGCGCCGGGCGAGCTGGCGGGCCTGGAGTGCCGCGAGTCGGGCATGCCAGTCGAGGATCGCCGCGGCGAGCCGGTCGGGCTCGGCGAGCAGCGCCCGGGCGAGCGTCTCGAGTGTCGCCGCCACGATCTCCGGGGCCGGGACCTCGAAGCTCTCGCGTTCCGCCGCGAGCCGCTCGACGACCCGCGCCCCGGCCCGAGCCGCCCGGCCCGCGAGTGCCACGAGCCGCTCCAGGAGCTCGCCCGGCTCCGGTGCGTCGGGCGTCGTCGGCTCCGGCATCCTCGGCGCGTGCTCCTCGGGACTCCCCGGGCATCCTGCAAGCCGGCCGCCGGCACCGCAACGCGGCGCCGTCACCGCGCTCGCTCACTGTTGCGGCGACGCGGCCGCGATCACGAGCCGGTCGGCCTCCAGCCGGACCGCGGTGCCGAACGGCCGGCTCTCCCGCTCCAGGATCCGGGCGAGCCGGGCGGCGTCCTCGGGCCCGGCCCGTTCGAGCCGGAAGCGCCGGATGCGAAACGGCAGGGCCTCGTAGGCCAAGAGCCTGCCGTCGTGCCGGTCGAGCGTGGGCAGATGGGCGAGCACGAGCTCGGGGTGGAACGCCTCGTAGCCGCCGATCCCCTCGTAATCGTTCAGAACGTCCCCGGCCCCGTAGAGGATCGCCCGGCCGGAGCGGATCTCGATCGGCCGCGGATGGTGCGAGGAATGGCCGAAGAGGAGGTCGACCCCGGCCTCCTCGATCAGCCGCCGGGCGAAGCGGCGCTGGACCTCGCCAACGGCATAGCCCCAGTTCGACCCCCAATGGATCGAGAGGATCACCCGATCGCCCGGCCGCCGGGCGGCTGCGATCCGCGCCGAAAGCTCGGCGAGCACAGCGGCGCCGAGATCGGGTAGGAGCGCCACGCCCGGCCGGTTCGGTCCGGCCGCCCAGTCCTCCGGCACGCCCGAGGAGCCGTGGGCCACGGCGAAGAGCAGGAGCCGGCCGCCGCCCGGGAACGTCAGGACGGCCGGGCTCTCCGCCTCCTCCCGATCGCGGCCGGCACCGGCGGTGGCGATCCCGGCCGCACGCAACCGTTCGAGGGTCTCGAGCAGCCCTTCCGGCCCCCAGTCGAGCACGTGGTTGTTGGCGAGCACCACGGCGTCGAGCCCGATCGCCCGCAGCACCGGGAGGTTACCGGGGCTCATGCGGTAGTTGATGCCCTTGGCGACCCAACGCTCGCTCCGGGTGACCGCAGTCTCGAGATTGGCGATCCGCAGATGCGGCCGGCGGCGGGCGAGCTCGGCCGCAAGCTCGCCCCAGACGTAAGACCACGGCACCGGCCGCGGGATCGGCCCCGACACCGCCTCGGCGAGCGCCACGTAGCCGAGGGCCGAATCCATCACCGGTTCGTGGATCGCGGGCTCGACCGGATCGGGCAGGATCTGGTCGATCCCGCGCCCGGTCATGACGTCGCCGAGAAGCAGAAGGCGCAATTCCGCCTCGCCCGTCATCCGCCCTCGCTCCCCGGTGCTCCTCGGCGCGGCTGCGGCAGCTCGCCAGCGGCGCAGGCGAGGAGCCAGGCCGTGATCCGCCGGCGCTCCTCGGGGTCGCGGGCGTGGTGGCGTTCGAGGAACCGATCGAGCCCCTCGGTACCGCGCCGCTCGCGGCAGGTCGCCAGCAGGTCGGGCAGCGAGCGTCCGTGGCAGCCGCCGCAGCGGGCCTGCACGAGCGCTTCCTCGCTCGTCCGCGGGGCCTGAGCGAAGGCGGCGGAGCCGGCCTCGAGGAGGCTAGCGAGGAAAAGCCCGGCGAGCCCTGCGCGTCGGGACCCAGAAGGTCGCGGGCTTGCCCTCGAGCCAGGCGACGAACCGGCGGATCTCGGGATGGGCGCGGATGGCCTCGACATCGTGGAACAGCCGCTCGAGCTCGCTTTCGCTCCAGAGGCTGTGCAGCTTACGGTGACAGACCCGGTGCAGGAAGACCGTCTCGCGCCCACCACGGACCCTCGGGATCAGATGGTGCCGGTCGACGCTGCCGCCTTCGATCATCGGTCGCCCACAGATCGGGCAGGGTCCGAGCGATCGCCCCTCGCCGCGACCGCGTGGTTCGGCCCCCGGCGGGCTGCCCTCGAAGGGCGGCAGTCGCCTCAACGAAGCCCCAGCCGTTCGAGGAAGGCCGAAAGCGCCCCGGCCACGAGGTCCGGCTCCTCGCGATGCGGAAAGTGCCCCGAATGTTCGGCGAAGCCGAGCTCGAGGTCGCGGAAGGTGGCGGGCAGCGTGTCGGCCCACTCGGCCCGCAGCACCGGGTCGTGGCGGCCCCACAGCACGCGGGTGGGAAGGTCGATCGGCGGCAGGGCGGGTGCGCGGCCCTCGATCGCCGCCAGACGCGACGGCGCGATCGACCGGTACCAGTCGAAGCCGCCCGCCAAATTGCCGGGAGCGAGATAGACCTCGACCCAGCGGTCGAGATCCGCCTCGAACACGTCCTTGCGGTGCGCCCAATGCCGCAGGAAATGGCCGATGTAGGCTCGGCAGCCGGCGGGCGAGGCGCCGACGAGTGTGGGCGCGAAGGGCTGCTGGTTGAAGGTCTGGTACCAGATCTCGGCGATCTGCCGGGGTGCCGCCCACCGGGCGCCGATCCCGGGGTGCGGGCAGTCCATGAGGAACAGCCCGACGAGCCGGTCGGGGACGAGGCGCGCCATCGCCTGCGCCACATAGGCGCCCACATCGTGGGCCACGAGCACCACCCGCGCCACGCCGATCGCATCGAGCAGCGCCACGAGGTGGCGGGCATGGACCTCGGGCCCGATCGCGCTCGAGGGCTCGGCCTCCCACTTCCCGGTCGCCCCGAAGCCCCGCAGGTCGGGGGCGAGGCAGTCGCAGCGTCCGGCCAGCCGCTCGATCAGGGGCCGCCAGGTGAGCCACCATTCGGGCCAGCCGTGCAGCATCAGGAGCGGCGTACCGGCGCCGTGCCGAACCAGGTGCATGCGCCCCTCGGGCAGCTCGACGAGCCGGCTCGACCAGCCGAGCTCGCGCGCCGCGCGGATCGCCGGATGGGTCATTCGCCGAGAGCTCCGTGCGGGGTGAGCCAGCCGAGCTGCTGGCCACCGTCGAGGATGATCATCTGCCCCGTCATCGACCGCGCCCGCAGGATGAAGGCGAGCGCATCCGCGAGCTCCTCGGGGCTGCTGCCGCGCTTCAGTGGCATCTTGGCGCAGAGTGCCGCGAAGTCGGCCTCGGTCGTGCCGGCCGCCGGCAGGGTCGGTCCCGGCCCGATCGCGTTAACCCGGATCCGAGGTGCGAGCTCGCGCGCCAGCACCTGTGTCACCCCCCAGAGGCCGAAGCGACTCGCGGTGTAGGAGAGATAGTTGGGCGTCGGGTTGAAGATCCGCTCGTCGAGCAGGTTCACGATCAGCCCCTCGGCGGTCTCGGGCAGCGCCCGGACGAAGTCGCGGCAGAGGAAGGTCGGCGCGGTCAGGTTGACCGCGAGATGTCGCCGCCAGGACTCGTCGGACAGGGTGGCGAGCCGGTCGAGCTCGAAGATCGAAGCGTTGTTGACGAGCACACCGAGCGGCCCGAGTGCCTCGACCGCGCGCGGCACGATCGTCCCGACCTCCTCCGGCCGCTCGAGATCTGCCGGTACGAGGGCCACCCGCCGGCCGAGCGCGCGGATCGCGGCCGCGGTCGCCTCGGCCTCGGCCTCGGCGAGCGAGCCACGGAAATGAAGCGCGATGTCGAAACCCTCGCGAGCGAGCCGAAGCGCGAGCGCCCGGCCGATCCGCCGCGCCGCCCCGGTGACGAGCGCCCGCTGCGGCACCCCCTCCGGTCCCAACGCCACCTCCCGGTTCCTATGGCTCCACGGCATCTCCCTTAGGGCCGAGCGGTCGTCCGGAAAAGTCGTGCCCCCGCGGGCCGGGTTGCGGCCCGCCCGCCTTCCGCCTAGGTCTGCCGGTCGAGACCGCCGAGCCGCCCCATGCCCGATCAGCCGCGCGTCGCCCTCTTCGTCACCTGCCTCGTCGACCTGTTCCGGCCGAGCGTCGGGCTCGCCGCGGTCGAACTCTTGGAGGCCGCCGGCTGCCGGGTCGAGCTGCCCGAGCCGCAGGTCTGCTGCGGCCAGCCCGCCTTCAATTCCGGTGATCGGCGAACGACCGAGGCGCTCGCCCGCCAGTTCATCCCGGCCCTCGAGCCCTACGACCATGTCGTTGCACCCTCGGGATCTTGCGCCGGCATGCTGCGGACCCATCTGGGCGAGCTCTTCGACGACGATCCGGCCTGGAAGGCGCGTGCCACCGCACTCGCCGCCCGCTGCCACGAGCTCGTCTCCTTCCTGGTCGACGTGCGCGGGATGCGCGCCGTCCCGGGTCGGCTCGCCGCGCGCGTCACCTACCACGACAGCTGCTCGGGTCTGCGGGAGCTCGGGGTGAAGGCCCAACCGCGCCGGCTGCTCGCCACGGTCCCCGGACTCGAGCTCGTCGAGATGGCGCGCAGCGAGACCTGCTGCGGCTTCGGCGGCACCTTCTGCGTCAAATATCCCGAGATCTCGACCCGGATGGTCGACGACAAACTGGCCGAGGCCCAGGCGACCGGCGCCGAGCTGCTGCTCGCGGGCGACCTCGGCTGCCTGCTCAACATGGCGGGCCGGCTCGCCCGCCGGGGCGAGCGGATGGCCGTGCGGCACGTGGCCGAGGTGCTCGCCGGCCGGCTCGAGGAGCCGCCGCTCGCGGTACCGCGGAAGGCCGGCTGATGGAGCCGCAGAGCCTCGCCTTCCGCGAGCGGGCGGCCGCCGCCCTGCGGGACCCGCACCTCGCCGCCGCCCTTCGCCGTCTCGAGAGCGGCTGGCAGCAGGGTCGCGCCCGCGCCGCCGCGGCTCTACCGGAGTTCGAGGCGCTGCGCGACGCGGCGGTCGCGATCAAGGACCACGTGCTCGAAAATCTCGACCTTTATCTCGAGATCTTCGAGCGGCGCTTCACAGAGGCGGGCGGGGTGCTCCACTGGGCCCGCGACCCCGCCGAGGCGCGGGCGATCGCGCTGCGAATCTGCCGCGAGGCCGGCGCGCGCACGGTCACCAAGTCCAAGAGCATGGTGGCCGAGGAGATCGGCCTCAACCCCTTCCTCGAAGCGAACGGGCTCGAGGTCGTCGAGACCGACCTCGGCGAGTACATCGTCCAGCTCGCAGGCGAGGTGCCGAGCCATCTCGTGGGCCCCGCCGTGCACATGACCCGCGAGCGCATCGCCGAGCTCTTCGCCCGCCACCACGGCGGTCCGATCAAACAGGATTCGGCCGAGCTCGTGGCCGAGGCCCGCCGTGTGCTGCGCCGGCGCTACCTCGAGGCCGATGTCGGCATCACCGGCGCCAACTTCCTCGTGGCCGAGACCGGCTCGATCGTCACCGTCACCAACGAGGGCAATGCCGAGCTCACCCAGGGCCTGCCGCGTGTCCATCTCTGTATCACGAGCATCGAGAAGGTGGTGCCCACCGTCGAGGACGCCTTCACCCTTCTCCGCCTGCTGGCCCGCTCGGCGACCGGCCAGGAATTCTCGGCCTACACGACCTTCCTGACCGGCCCCCGGCGGCCGAGCGAGCGCGACGGCCCCGAAGCGATGCACCTGATCCTGCTCGACAACGGCCGCTCGGCCATGGTCGGCGGCGCGTTCCGCGAGATGCTGCGTTGTATCCGCTGCGGGGCGTGCATGAACCACTGCCCGGTCTATCTCGCGGCCGGCGGCCACGCCTACGGTTGGGTCTATGTGGGGCCGATGGGCTCGGTGCTGACCCCCCAGTTCGCCGGGATCGAGCGGACCTGGCCCCTGCCCACCGCTTCCACCTTCTGCGGCCGCTGCCAGGAGGTCTGCCCGGTCCGCATCCCGTTGCCCAAGCTCATGCGGCTCTGGCGGGAGGAGGCGCATCGCCGCCGGCTGCCGCCGCCCGCCGCCCGTTACGGCCTCGCCGCCTGGGCCTTCCTCGCCCAGCGGCCGGCGCTCTACCGCCTCGTGACCCGGCTCGCGGTCGCGGGTCTCGGCTTCCTGGGCCGCCGTCGCGGGCGCTTCTCGCGCCTGCCGCTCGCCGGCGGCTGGACGATGAGCCGCGATTTGCCGGCTCCTTCCGGCACGACCTTCCGCGCCCTCTGGAAGGCGCGCACCAGGAGCCGGCCGTGAACGCCTTCCGTTCAGGCGGAACGATCGGTCGCGACCCTCCGAAAGACGGGGACGCCGAACCTCCCGCCGGGGACCTCCGCTCTACCGGCCCGCTCGGCCTGACCGCCCCGCGAGGCGCGCCCCCGGAGCCGACCGCGTGCACCGCCCACTCTCGCGAGCCGCCCGCGCACGCCGCCTCGGGAGCCAACTCCCCGGATGCGACCTCCGGGGCCTTGCGCTCCCTCGGCGCGTTCGGCCGCGACGCTCCGGAAGACGCCGGGTCGGAGCCGTGCGTGACCGGCTCCGCCGATCGCACGAGCGGCGGACGGTGGCGGCGGCGCTCGCCGCTCCGCCCCGCGCCGCTCGCGGC
>DAIOUO010000080.1:0-6152 GCA_036759485.1 Geminicoccaceae bacterium
CCTCGGGGTCGCCGGGCAGGGGCCGCGCGAGCGAGAGGCCGGCCGGCGCCGCGACGCGCGGCCGCCATGCCGCGCTCCGGCTTGCGGGAGCGGCGGCGAGCCGCCATCTGCGGTCGGCACGGATCCGAAGCGAGGCAGCGAGCCCATGCAGGAAACCCAGCTCTTGATCGGCGGTCGGTGGCGGCCGGCCGCCGCCGGCGGCACCATCACCCTGATCGACCCGGCGACCGAGGAGCCGGTCGGCCGCGCCGCGCAGGCGGAGCGGGCGGACGTCGAGGCGGCGATCGACGCGGCGGTCGAGGGGTTCGCCCGCTGGCGCGAGGTGCCGGCCTGGGAGCGCTCGAACGTCTTGCGCAAGGCGGCCCGGCTCTTGCGCGAGCGGGCCGATACGGTGGCCCGGCAGCTCACGCTCGAGGTCGGCAAGCCCTTGGCGCAATCCAAGGGCGAGGTGATCGCCGCCGTCGAGTGCATCGACTGGTTCGCGGACGAGGCGCGGCGGATCTACGGCCAGACCCTGCCCGGCCGCACCGCCGACCAGCGCTTCGAGGTCCGCTACGAGCCGGTGGGACCCGTGGCGGCCTTCACCGCCTGGAACTTCCCGATCGTGCTGCAGGCCCGCAAGATCGCCCCGGCGCTCGCCGCCGGCTGCTCGATCGTCACCCGCCCGGCCGAGGAGGGTACGGGTGCCGTCAAGCTGTTGATCGACTGCTTCCTCGAGGCGGGCGTGCCGGCCGGCGTGCTCAACCTGCTCACCGGCGTGCCGCAACCGATCTCGGAGGCGGTCATGGACGACGACCGCATCCGCAAGGTGACCTTCACGGGCTCGATCCCGGTGGGTCAGTGGTTCATGCGGCGGGCCGCCGATACGGTGAAGCGAATGAGCATGGAGCTCGGCGGCCACGCTCCGGTGATCGTCCACGAGGACGTCGATCCGGAAAAGGCGGCACTCCTCTCGGCCCAGGGCAAGGCGCGCAACAACGGCCAGGTCTGCGTCTCGCCGACCCGCTTCTTCGTCCACAAGAAGCACGAGAAGGTTTTCGTCGAGACCTTCGCCGGCGCGCTCTCGAAGATGAAGATCGGCAACGGCCTCGACCCGTCGACCGAGATCGGGCCGCTCATCAACAAGCGGCGCCTCGAGTTCATCGAGAAGATGGTGGCCGATACGGTGGCGGAGGGCGCGCGGGTGGTCTGCGGCGGCAAGCGGCCGGCCGGTTTCAACCGGGGCTTTTTCTTCGAGCCCACGGTGTTCGACCGCGTGCACGACGGGATGCGCATCATGCGGGAGGAGCCGTTCGGGCCCCTGGCACCGGTCACCACCTTCGAGGACTTCGACGAGGTGATCGCCCGGGCCAATGCGCTGCCCTACGGGCTCGCGGGCTACGTGCTCACGAACTCCCAGAAGCTCGCCGCCAAGACGGCGGAGGCGCTCCGGACCGGCATCGTCGGCGTCAACACCTTCCAGGCGGCGACCGCCGAGATGCCCTTCGGTGGCGTGAACCATTCGGGCTTCGGGCGCGAGAACGGTGCCCAGGGCATGCTCGACTATCTCGACTGCAAGTTCGTCAACATCGTACTCTGACGCCTGCGTGGGGCGCTCTCCTGGAGCGCCCCACGGGCCCGTGCTAGCTTCTCGTCGGGTGACGGAGGGAAGGATGGCCGGGGCGTCGGCGCGGACGGCGGATCTCTCGCTTCCGGGCTTCCTCGCCTGGGAGGAGCGCCAAGAGCTGCGCTACGAGCGGGTCGGCGGCGTCGTGCGCGCCATGGCGGGCGGCACCCGTGCGCACAACAAGATCGCGATCAACCTCGTGCTCGCGCTGCGCGAGCCGGTCCGGCGGCGGGGCTGCGAGCTGTTCGGCTCGGACGTCAAGGTCGTGACCCCGCGCGGCGACGTCACTTATCCCGACCTCACGGTACGCTGCGGCCCGGGGAACGACCGGCTCACCACGGTCGAGGACCCGCTCGTCGTGGTGGAGGTGCTCTCCGAGGGCACCGCGCAGCACGATCTCGTCGTCAAGCGCCTCGCCTACAAGACGATCCCCTCTCTGCGGCTGATCCTCTACGTGGCCCAGGACCGACCGCGGATCGACCTCGTGCGCCGCGGGCCGGACGGGCGCTGGGACGACGGCGAGCCGGCCGTCGGGCTCGACGCGGTCCTGGAGCTGCCCGAGCTCGTCTGCGCGATCCCGCTTTCCGCGATCTACGAGGGTGTGAGCTTCGCTCCGGCCGCCGAGGAGGCGGGGTGAGCACGGCGCGGGCGGTGGATCTCTCGCTTCCGGGCTTCCTCGCCTGGGAGGAGCGCCAGGAACTGCGCTACGAGCGGGTCGGCGGCGTCGTGCGCGCCATGGCGGGCGGCACGCTGCGGCACGACCGGATCGCCTTCAACCTGCGTTCGGCCGTAGCGAGCGTGCTGCGCGGCCGCGGCTGCGGCCACCACGGCTCGGACGTCAAAGTCGTCACCCCGAAAGGCGACGTGATCTACCCCGACCTCACGGTACGCTGCGGCCCGGCCGACGATCGCCGCAGCTCGCTCGACGATCCGGTGCTGGTGGCCGAAGTGCTCTCGAAAGGCACGGCCGAGCACGATCTCGTCGTCAAGCGCCTCGCCTACAAGACGATCCCCTCTCTGCGGCTGATCCTCTACGTGGCCCAGGACCGACCGCGGATCGACCTCGTGCGCCGCGGGCCGGACGGGCGCTGGGACGACGGCGAGCCGGCGGTCGGGCTCGACGCGGTCCTGGAGCTGCCCGAGCTCGGCTGCGCGATCCCGCTTTCCGCGATCTACGAGGGTGTGAGCTTCACCGAGCCCGGTGAGGGCGAGAACTGAGGGGGAGTGCGGCCTTGGACGCTGCCGGCATGCGCGAGCGGATGCAGAGCGGGGAAACGGTCTTCGGGCTCGGCGTGCGGCTCGCGCGCACGGGCGAGATCGCGCTCCTCGCCAAGGCCGCGGGCTTCGACTGGCTGTTCGTCGACATGGAGCACAATGCGCTCTCGATCGACACCGCGGCCCAGATCTGCCTCGCCGCGCAGGCCGCCGGCCTGCCGGCGCTCGTCCGCATCCCGGGCGACGATCCCTCGACCGCGGCGCGGCTGCTCGACGGCGGGGCGGCGGGGATCGTGGTGCCGCATGTCGACACGCCCGAGCAGATCGCCCCGATCGTCGAGCGCTGCCGGTTCCCGCCCCGGGGCCGCCGCTCGATCGGCGGGCCCTTGCCGCAGCTCCACTACGCCGCGTTGCCGGCCGCCGAGCACATGGCGAAGGCCGACGCTCGCACGCTCCTCGTGGCGATGATCGAGAGCCCGAAGGCGGTCGCCAATGCGGGCGCCATCGCGGCGCTCGCGGGCGTCGACGCGCTGCTCTTCGGCTCCAACGATCTCGCCCTCGAGATGGGCATTCCGGGCCGGCTCGACGATCCGCGGATCGAGACGGCCTATCGCGAGGTGATCGCCGCGGCGCGCGCGCACGACAAGCTCGTGGGGCTCGGCGGGGTCTACACGGCCGAGCTGCTCGAGCGCTACCTGCCCTTGGGCTTCCGCTTCGCGCTTCTGGGCTCCGATCTGGCGCTCGTGCTCGCCGGCGGGCGCGAGCGGGTGGCGACCGCGCGGCGGATCGTCGAGCGCTGAGCGCGGGCGGACGAGCGTCCGCCGACTGTCTCCTGCGCCGGGCGCGGCGCGGCTCGTCCCGACCCGGGAGCGGACCGGCTCCGCGAGGGGCGATGCAGGCCGCCGGGCCGGCGGGAAGGGAGGAGCGCCGATGACACGGATCCTGATCGCCGAGTGCATGCAGGAGGTGAGCTCCTTCAACCCGCTGCCCTCCACGCTCGCCGACTTCGCGATCCTGCACGGCGAAGCGCTCTTCGCCCGGCGCGGGACGGGGTCGTATCTGGGCGGGGCGTTCTCCGTGTTCGATGCCGAGCCCGGGATCGAGCTCGTGCCCGTGACGAGCGCCACCGCGCCCTCGGCCGGGATCCTCGAGGCGGCCTCCTGGGTGCGGCTTCGGGCCGAGCTCACGGGCCGGATCGAGGCCGCCGCCCGCGGGATCGACGCCGTCTACCTCTCGCTCCACGGTGCCATGGCGGCCGAGGGCGAGCTCGATCCCGAAGGCGATCTCTTGGACGCGGTCCGCGCCATCGTCGGGCCCGCGGTACCGATCGTGGTCTCGCTCGATCTGCACGGCATCCTCACCCGCCGGATGCTCGCCGCGATCGACGGCTTCACCGTGCTCGAGACCTATCCGCACGTCGATTTCGCCGACACGGGCGCGCGGGCCGCCCGGCTCCTCCTTCGGATCCTGTGCGAGGGGCTGCGGCCGGCCTTCCTGCGGGTGCGGATCCCGGCGCTCGTGCGCGGCGACGAGCTCGTCACCAAGACCGGCTGCTACGGCGATCGGCTGCTCGAAATCGACCGACTGGAACGAGCGGGCCGGATCCTCGCGGGCGGGCTCTTCATCGGCAACCCCTTCACGGACGTGCCCGAGCTGGGCTCCCAGGTGGTCTTCTGCCACACGGGCGAGCCGACCCCGCTCGAGAGCGAGGCGGTCCGCATCGCCCGGGCTTTCTGGCGCGATCGGGCGCGCATGCAGGCCAAGCTCTGGCCGCTCGCCGATGCGGTCGAGCTGGCGCTCGCCCTCGACGGGCCGGTCGCGCTCACCGATGCGGCCGATGCCACTTCCTCGGGGGCCACGGGCGATTCGAACGCGATCCTCGAGGCCCTGCTCGAGGCGGGCTGCCGGCGCCGGGCGCTCGTGCCGATCGTCGACGCGCCGGCCGCCGCGGCCTGCCACGCCGCGGGCTGCGGGGCCGAGGTCGGGGTGCGCCTCGGTGGCAGCCGCGATCCGGGCCGCTTCGATCCGATCGAGGTGACGGGCACGGTCCTGAGCCTGTCCATCGGCGAGGCCCGGCTCGAGACCATGAAGGTGCCGATCGACGCCGGGCCCACGGCCGTGATCCGGGTGGGGACGATCACCATCGTGATCCTGAGCAAGCCGGCCTTCCTCTTCGACCGGGCGGTGTTCCGCGCGAACGGCCTCGAACCCGCCGACTTCGACATCGTGGTCGTCAAGTCGCCGCACTGCGAGCCGCACATGTTCGACGCCTGGGTGGTCAAGAACCTCAACGTCGACGCGCCCGGCTCGACGAGCGCCGACCTTCCGAGCCTCGGCCATCGGATCTGCCCGCGGCCGATCTATCCGCTCGACCCCGACACCCGCTTCGAACCGCGGGTCGAGCGGATCGCCCGCGCCTGAGCCCTCGGGCCGGCGTTCTCGAGGGTCGTGTTGCATCGCAGCAGGATCGCGTGTCATCTGGGTGCGCGATCGCACCGGCGGAGGGCGGCCCATGGCGCTCGAGGAGACCTCGCGCGAGCGACAGCAGGCGGAGCGGCCGGGGCCCGGCACGCCGTCGGATGCCACTCTCGGCGTGCTCGCCGACACGCTCGCCGAGGCCCGCGCCGCGGCGGAGCGCGACCCGCTCGCCAACCCGATCCAGAGCACCGCCTGCGCGCTGGCCGAGCGGCTGGTCGGGGGCCGGCTGGACGATGCCGCGCTCGATCGGCTCCTGCGCAGGCTGACGCTGGATGCCTTCCGCTCGCGGGCGGCGCGGCTGCGGGCCTATCTGGGGGAGGTCGACCCGGAGGCCAACCGGGCGCGGATCGCCTCGCTCGTGCGCGGGCTCGCGACCGGCCCCGACGGTGCGCCGGTCGCCTTCGAGAGTTTCGCCGAGCGGGTCGGCCGGCTGCGCTACGGCTTCGTGATCACCGCCCATCCGACCTTCGCGCTCACCGAGCGGCTGCGCGAGCTCCTGATCGCCCTGGCACTCGGCCTCGGGTCCGACGGCCGCCCGCTCGACGCTTCCGCCCGGGCGGCACTCCTGACCGAGGTCGAGGCGGTGGCGCACCGGCCGGAGGCGCGGATCGACCTCGCGGTCGAGCATCGCCAGTCGATGCGGGCACTGCGCAACCTGCGCGCGGCCATCGAGACCGTCCATGCGGCGGTGCTCGATGTCGGTGCCGAGCTCTGGCCGGAGCGCTCGCGCGAGCTCGCCCCGCGGCTGCTCTCGGTCGCGAGTTGGGTCGGCTACGACACCGACGGCCGCGCCGACATCGCCTGGCAGACGAGCCTCGCGAGTCGACTCGCCCTCCCGCACGCACAGCGCGCG
>DAIOUO010000080.1:6162-11452 GCA_036759485.1 Geminicoccaceae bacterium
ATGCTCGACCGCGAGGTCGATCCGCGCGGCGCGCGCCGAGCTCGCGCCGGGCGAGCCTTTGGCACCGCTCCTCGAGCTGGTCGAGGCGCGTCTGGCGCTCGCCCTCAAATCCTGCGCCGACGAGCTCGAGGCCCTGAGGGGCGGACCCGGGGCCGTGGTGGAGGAGGCCGCCCTCGCCCGCCTCGCCCGCGAGATGGCACGCGGCCTGCCCTGGCGGCTGCGCGATTCGGCCGAGCTCGCCCGGCTCGTCGACCGCTGCATCGCCGAGGCCCGAAGCCCCGAGCCCTTGCGCCGGCTCCTCCTCCTGCGCGCGGCGATCGCGACCCAGGGGCTCGCCATGGCCGGAACGCATCTGCGGGTCAACGCGCTGCAGGTGCACAACGCGGTCAGGAAGCTCGTGGGCCTCGACCACCCGCCGGACGATCCCACCCACCGCCTCTCCTACATCGGGGCGATCGAGCGGTTGATCGCCGAGGTGAAGCCGGTGGCGATCAATTTCGGCTCGCTCGTGCAGGAAAAAGCGACCGCACGGCGGGCGATGATGATCGCGGCGCAGCTCTCGAAATATCTCGACGCCTCGGAGCCTATCCGCTTTTTGATCGCCGAGTGCGAGACGCCCTTCACGCTGCTTGCCGCCCTCTATCTGGCCGACCTTTTCGGAGTGGCCGAGCGGCTCGACATCACTCCGCTCTTCGAGACCCGCAAGGCGCTCGAACACGGGGTGGAGATCCTCGACCAGGCGCTCGCCGTGCCCGCCTGGCGGGCGCATCTCGAGCGGCGCGGGCGGATCTGCGTGCAGACCGGCTTCTCGGACGCCGGCCGCTATCTCGGCCAGACCGCGGCGGCGGTGGCGATCGAGCGGATCCGCCTCGGACTCGTCGAGGTCCTGGCACGGCACGGGCTCGGAGGGCTCGAGGTCGTGATCTTCGATACCCACGGGGAGAGCATCGGCCGCGGTGCCCACCCCGAGAGCTTCGCCGAGCGGCTCGCCTATCTCGACACGCCCGAGAGCCGCAGGCGCTTCGCCGCGGCCGGCCTCCGGGTCGTCCAGGAGACGAGCTATCAGGGGGGCGACGGCTATCTCTTGCTGCAGAGCGAGGCCTCGGCCCTCGCGGTGGTGACCCGGGTGCTCGAGCACGTGCTGGCGCCGGTCGAGGAGCGGCCCGACCCGTTCTACCTCGAGACGGCCTACCGCGACGAGTTCTTCGCCGCGGTGCGGCTCTTCAACGATCGGGTGATCGAGGACCCGGCCTATCCGGCGCTGCTCGGCGTCTACGGCACCAACCTGCTCTATCCCTCGGGTTCGCGGCCGGTACGGCGCCAGTACGATGTCGGCAACCGGCCGATCCTCCTCGACCATCCCTCGCAGATCCGCGCCATCCCGCACAATGCGGTGCTGCAGCAGCTCGGCATCCTCGCGAACACGATCGGCGGGCTCGGCCAGGCGATCGCCAAGGACCCGGAGCGGTTCCACCGGCTCTATCGCGAGAGCGCCCGCTTCCGCTCGCTCGTGCGGATGGTCGAGCATGCTTTCATGTTCACCGACCTCGACGTGGTCAAGGCGCTGATCGACCGCTTCGACCCCGGCTTCTGGCTCGCTCGGGCGGCGGCGGCCCGCGATCCCGCGGTGGTCGAGGAGCTGCGCTCGGTCGCCGACCATCTCGAACGGCTCGCGCTGCACGACCGGCTCGCGCGGATCTTCCGGACCTTCCAGCGCGACTATCTCGACCTCGCGGCGGCCCTGCGCGAGCACCGGCGGCGGACCCGCGACGCGGGTGCCCGGCCGATCGCGGTCGATCCCGCCACCCGCGACAATCTCCACATGCTGCACGCCCTGCGCCTCGCCCTGATCGAGCGGCTGATGCGTCGGGCAGTGCGGATCCCCGACTTCTCCGACCGGCACGAGGTCACCCACGACGCACTCGTCGAAACGATCTTCCGTCTCGAGGTCGAGCCCGCGCTCCAGCTCTTGGGGCAGATCTTCCCGATCCTCGAGAGCCCGCGCTCGGAGCAGGACTGGGGCGAGCCTTCCACCTACGCGGGCGATCGCGAGCAGTCCTACGCCCAGGAGCACGCCACGCTCTTCCGGCCGATGGCGGCCGATTACGACCTCGTGCGGCGGATCGGCTCGGCCATCGTCCACCATCTGGGCGCGTTCGGCTGAGACCTGCCCGGAAGCGGAGCTCCGGACGCGCGCCCGGCTTTTGACAAGGCCTTCGGCCGCCCGCAAGAAAGCCCGGGCGGCGGGATCGGGAGGTGGCCCTTGAGCGCAGCTGCGCGGCGCAATCTCGACATCGAGCGCCTCAAGACACTCCTTTCGACGATGGTGGCGATCCGCGCCTTCGAGGAAGAGGCGCTGGCCGCCCAGAAGGAAGGGCTCGTCAAGGGCGCCATCCACCCCTCGATCGGCCAGGAAGCGGTCGCGGCCGGGATCTGCCGGGAACTCCGGGGCGACGACGTGCTGCTCTCCACCCATCGCGGCCACGGCCACACGCTCGCCAAGGGCGCCGACCCCTTCGCCATGATGGCCGAGCTCATGGGCCGCGCCGGCGGCACCTCCCGGGGCAAGGGCGGGTCGATGCACATCGCCGACTTCTCGGTCGGCATGCTCGGGGCGAACGGCGTGGTGGCGGCCAATATCGGCATCGCCGCGGGGGCCGCGCACGCGATCCGGCTCCTGGGTGGCGACCGGATCGTCTGCTGCATCTTCGGCGACGGGGCGGTCAACCGCGGACCCTTCCTCGAAGGCCTCAACTGGGCCGCGGTCTACCGGCTGCCGGTGCTGTTCGTCTGCGAGGACAACGGCTTCGCCGCCACCACCCGGACCCGCGAGCTGACCGCCGGCCCGGGCCCGCTCGCCCGCGCCCGGGCACTCGGGATCGAGGGGGCCACGGTCGACGGCAACGACGTGCTGGCTGTGGCCGAGGCGGCCCGGGAGGCGATCGCCGCGGTTCGCGCCGGCAGTGGGCCGCGCTTTCTCCATTGCCTCACCTACCGGCTCTCCGGCCACACCGGGGCGGACGCCGCCACCTACCGGCCGGTGGCCGAGGTCGAAGCGCGCTGGAAGGATTGCCCGATCGCCCGGGCCCGCGGCTTGCTCGAGGGCGCAGGCGTGCCCGCGGCCGAACTCGCCGCGCTCGAGGCGGAGGCGCGCGCCGCCATCGCCCGGGCCGCCGCGGCCGCCCGCGCCGCTCCCTGGCCCGACCCGGCGCTCGCCTGGAGCGATGTGCAGGATCTGGGCGCGGTGCGCCGACCGGAGGGATCGGACCGTGGCTGAGATGAGCTATCTCGAGGCGGGGGCGCTCGCCCTCGCCGAGGCGATGCGGGCCGATCCGCGGGTCTGGGCGCTGGGTGAGGATCTCGGCCGGGGCGGCGTGTTCGGCCAGTACAAGGGGCTGCAGGCCGAGTTCGGGCCCGAGCGGATCGTCGATACCCCGATCAGCGAGGCGGCGATCGTGGCGGTGGCGACCGGGGCGGCGATGCTCGGGACCCGGCCCGTCGTCGAGATGCGCTTCGCGGACTTCGCGCTCTGTGCCATCGACGAGCTCGTCAACCAGGCGGCCAAGGCGCGCTACATGTTCGGCGGCCAGACCCGCGTGCCGCTCGTCGTGCGCGAGCCGATGGGCCGTTGGCGGAGCTCGGCGGCGCAGCACAGCCAGAGCCTCGAGGCCTGGTACGTCCACGTGCCCGGGCTCGTGGTCCTCGCACCTTCGACCCCGGCCGACAACCGGGCGCTGCTCGCCGCGGCGATCGCCTGCGACGATCCCGTGGTCTATCTCGAGCACAAGAATCTCTGGCCGCTCCGGGGCGAGGTGCCGGAGGTGGCCGAGGCCGAGCCGATCGGGAAGGCGCGGCGCGTGCGGGCGGGCGGCGATCTCACCCTCGTCTCCTGGTCGGCCACCGTGCACGAGGCGGAACGCGCGGCCGAGCTCCTCGCGGCCGAGGGGATCTCGGTCGAGCTGTTCGATCTGCGCTCGCTCTGGCCCTGGGACCGGGAGGCGGTGCTCGGCTCGGCGGCGCGCACGGGCCGGCTGCTCGTCGCGCACGAGGCGGTCCGCGATGCGGGGTTCGGCGCCGAGATCGCCGCCACCGTGGCCGAGGAGCTGGCCGTGCCGGTGGCCCGGGTGGCGGCACCGCGGCTGCCGGTGCCCTACAGCCCGCCACTCGAGGCCGAGCTCGAGGTCGATGCGGGGCGGATCGCGAGAGCCGCCCGAAGATTGCTCGAGCGGCGGCGCTGATCGACGCTCGAGCGTATCCGATTGCCGCCATCGGCGGTCGCCCGCCCCTTCTGCGGCCGGCGGCGAGCCGGCACAGTGGCTCTCGTTAACCAGGAGGGACCGCGGCGGATGGCATCGGCGTTGCGCAGGCTCGCCGAGAAAGCCGGGCGCAGCCTCGCCTACGCGGTGGCGCCGCGCTTCGCCGCCGCACGGACCTTCGCCCGGCTGCGCCGAGCGGGCCGCCTCGATCCCGAGCTCGAGCTGATCCCCGCCCTCTTGGAGCCCGATCGGCTCGGCGTCGACGTGGGGGCGAACGCGGGCTTCTGGGCGCTGGCCATGGCTCGCCACGCATCGCGGGTACTCGCGGTCGAGCCGATCCCCGAACTGGCCCGGGCCCTGCACCGACGGATGCCGCGGCAGGTGCGGGTGCTTGCTTGCGCACTCTCCGACCGGGAGGGCAGCGCCGCCTTGCGGATCCCCGCCGATGTCGGCCGGGCGACGATCGAGGCGGCCAATCCGCTGGGCGACGCGCCGGTCGAGCGGGTCCTGCGGGTGCCGCTGCAACGGCTGGATCGGTTGCCGCTCGAAGCCCCGCTCGGGCTCGTCAAGATCGACGTCGAGGGGCACGAGCTCGCGGTCTGCCGGGGCGGGGCCGAACGGCTCGCGGCCGATCGACCGGCGCTCGTGGTCGAGGCCGAGGAGCGTCACCGGCCGGGCGCGGTCGCGGCACTCCGGGCCTTCCTCGCCCCGCTCGGCTATCGCGGCTTCTTCCTCGGCGGCTTCGGCCTCGAACCGGTCGAGCGGTTCGACCCGAGCCGCCACCAGCCGGTCGACGCCGCCGGCCGGCCGGCGCCCGGCGCCGAGGGCTACGTCAACAACTTCCTGTTCGTACCGGCCGAGGGGGTCGGCCGGCTCGAGGCGGCGGTTCGGACTCTGCCGCGCCGTGCGACGGGCGGACGGCCGGCTGCGCCGCCGGCCCTCCGGGAGCCGCCGTGCTGCGGCGCGGTCGGGGCGGTGGGCACGAAGAGTTGCTGACCATCGACGGTGAAAGCGGCGATCGCCGCTTTCACCGT
>DAIOUO010000081.1:0-11445 GCA_036759485.1 Geminicoccaceae bacterium
GGGTGGGATCGTCGCTCGCGGCGGTCGGCGCGTGCGGGTCGAGGCGCGGGCGGGCGTGGTGCTCGCGACCGGAGGCTTCCCGCAGGATGCCGAGCGGCGGGCCCGGCTCTTCCCCCACTGTGTCCTGGGTGGCTCGCACTGGTCGCCGGCGCCGACCGGCAACACGGGCGACGGCATCCGTCTCGCGGCCGCTCTCGGTGCCGCCACGGCCGACGACCTGCCGGCGGCCGCGGCCTGGGTGCCGGTGAGCCTCGTGCCGCGGCGGGACGGAACCACGGGCGTCTTCCCCCACTTCGTCGACCGCGCCAAGCCGGGCGTGATCGCCGTGACCGATGCGGGCAGGCGCTTCTGCAACGAGGCCGACAGCTACCACGATTTCTGCAAGGCCATGCTCGAGGCCTGCCGCGGCCTGCCGGGCGAGCCGCACGCCTGGCTCTTGGCCGATCATCGAGCGATCCGCCGCTACGGGCTCGGCTGGGCGAAGCCCTTCCCGGTTCCCCTCGCTCCCGCTCTCGCGCGCGGTTATCTGCGCCGCGGCCGGAGCTGGGCCGAGCTGGCGGCCGTCTGCGGGATCGAGGCGGCCGCGCTCGAGCGGACCGTGGCCACCTACAACGAGGCGGCGCGGCGCGGCGAGGATCCCGCCTTCGGCCGTGGTCGAACCGCCTACAACCGCTACCTCGGAGATCCGGGTGTCGCGCCCAATCCGTGCGTGGCGCCGCTCGAGGAGCCGCCCTTCTACGCCGTGCGTCTCGTCATGGGCGATCTCGGGACCTTCGCGGGCCTGCGCACCGACGCCGCGGCCCGCGTGCTGGACCGGACCGGTCGGCCGATCCCGGGTCTTCGGGCCTGCGGCAACGACATGGCGAGCATCATGGGCGGCAACTATCCGGGTGGGGGAATCACCCTCGGCCCGGCCATGACCTTCGGCTATCTCGCGGCCCTGGATGCCGCCCGGGCGCTCGGTCGGGCCGCACCCTCCGCCTCGTTCGCCGCTCGAGCCGGGGCCGCTTGAGGAGGCCGGGCGGCGGCCTACATGGCAGGATGGAGCGGAGCGAGGAGCAGCCCATGGCCGTCCCCCCGATCGACGAGCGCACCCGGATCGAACTCGAGGCCGCCGCCTTCCGGACGTTGGTCGAGCATCTGCGCAAGCGTGCCGACGTCCAGAACATCGACCTCATGAACCTGGCGGGCTTCTGCCGCAACTGCCTCGCCAAATGGTATGCGGCGGCGGCCCAGGAGAAGGGGCTACCGATCGATTACGAGGCCGCCCGCGAGATCGTCTACGGCATGCCTTACGAGGAATGGAAAGCGCGGCACCAGACCGAGGCGAGTCCGGAGAAGCAGAAGGTCTTCGAGAAGGCCTACGAGGCGACCCACGGCCACCCGCCGAGGCATTGAGCGGAGCCGTCGGCTCGGCCCGCGAGCAGACGTTGGACGATCGTCGGGTCCTCCTCGATCGGCGCGAGCGGCGCCCGGGCCGGGCCTTCCGGCCGCCGGCGCCTCTGCTCCCGGTTTACCGGGGTCGCCTTCTTCACGCCGATGGATCGCGCGAACACCGCCTGCGAGGGCCCGACGCGCGGGTGGATCGCGCGGACGTCGGGTTCTGGAACGGTGACCTCGTGAACCGTCGCGCCGGACTCGCCGCGGGCGTGGGCGAGCGCTTCCCGCAGCCCCTTCTCGATGCTCTCGAACGCAGCGCTCATCGTCGGTTCCGATAGGTCCGGACCAGCTCGCGCGCCGAGCCACGAATCGTCTCGACTTCCTTTGGCGTCAAATCGGACTTCTCGTTGTTGGCGAAGATCGTCAGAAGGAAGATCGGCATATCCACATCGGGCACGAACAGGTCCACGTCCCTGTAGCCGCCTCGCTCGCCCTCGCCACCGCGTGCGCGACGAAACTTCCGCACCCCGGCACCGATCGCCACGCCGGCGAGGGGGTTCGCCGCGACATGGGCGACGAGCTCACGGATCTCCCCCTCCGAAAGCAGGCTTTTCGCCCGCCGCTGGAACTCGGGGTTTCCACGACCGTGACGAGACGATCGTTCGATCTCACACGCCCCTGACGTATACGGGGCAAGACGGGTGGCCGAGCGACTCACCCCATCGGCGGCCCGGTGATCGCGAAGCCGAAAGGCGCGAGCTCGCGGTTCAGGCGGGCGGGATCGGCCGGGCCCTCGGCGAGGAGAGCCGAGAGCCGCGCGAAGAAGGCCGCCAGATCGTCTCCCGGGGTCAACAGGAACAGCACCCGGCCCGGCTCGGCCGAGCGGTTGACGAAGGCGTGCGATCGGCCGGGCGGGATCACCGCCACCGTTCCGGCCGGGGCCGGCATGGGCGCGCCGTCGATCTCGAGCTCGAAGACGCCTTCGAGTACCCGGAGCACCTCCGTCTGCCGGGTGTGGACGTGCCGCGGCGGGCCCTTGCCCGATTCGCAGAGCTGCTCGACGAGGCAGAGCTGCCCGCCGGTGGCCGCGGCCGGAACGCGCAAGCGTTGCTCGATGCCGAGCCCGGGCAGCACGAACCGCTCGTCGATCTCGGGGGCGGCCACGAAGGCCGGGAAGACCGGGAGCTCGGCCATGGCAACCTCCGCGCGGCTCAGATCTCGCTCGCGATCGCCGTGCCGAGCTCCTCGGTACCGGCGGTCCCGCCCATGTCGCGGGTGAGGCTCCGGCCCGAAGCGAGCACCCGCTCGATCGCCGCCACGATCGACCGGGCCGCCTCGGGATGTCCCAGATGCTCGAGCATCATCGCCCCGGACCAGATCTGGCCGATCGGGTTGGCGATCTTCTGGCCCGCGATGTCCGGCGCACTTCCGTGCACGGGTTCGAACATCGAGGGATATTCGCGCTCGGGGTTGAGATTGGCGGACGGGGCGATGCCGATCGTGCCCGTCACCGCGGGCCCGAGATCGGAGAGGATGTCGCCGAAGAGGTTGGAGCCCACCACGACATCGAACCGCTCGGGGAAGCGGACGAAGTGCGCGGTCAGGATGTCGATGTGGTACTTGGCCGTCCGCACTTCCGGATAGAGGGCCGCGATCGCCTGGAAGCGCTCGTCCCAGAACGGCATGGTGTGGATGATGCCGTTCGATTTCGTGGCCGAGGTCAGGTGCCGTCTCGGCCGGCTCTTGGCGAGCTCGAAGGCGTAGCGCAGGATCCGGTCGACCCCGCGGCGGGTGAAGACGCTCTCCTGGATTGCCATCTCGGCCTCGGTGCCCTGATAGAGCCGGCCGCCGATCTCCGAATATTCGCCCTCGCAGTTCTCGCGCACGATCAAGAAGTCGATGTCGCCCGGCTTCTTGTCGGCGAGCGGACAGCGCACACCCTCGAACAACCGCACCGGCCGGAGATTGACGTATTGCTCGAAGCGCCGGCGGATCGGGATCAAAAGGCCCCAGAGCGAGACGTGGTCCGGCACGGTGGGCCAGCCCACCGCACCCAGGAAGATCGCATCGAAGGCGCGCAGGCGCTGGATGCCGTCCTCGGGCATCATCCGCCCGTGCTTCTCGAAATAGCCGCACCCCCAATCGAACTCGGTGAAGGCGAGCTCGAGGCCGAACCGGCCCGCCGCCTTCTCGAGGCAGCGCAACCCTTCGGGCACGACCTCCTTGCCGATCCCGTCCCCCGGGATGACCGCGATGCGATGATGGGCCATGGCGTCTCCCCCGCAGCCGCCGATAGTGCGCCGGGCGGCGGACCGTGGCAGAGCGGACCCCGCCTTGTCAAAGGATCGGGCCGATCGTCCAGGGAACGCGCTTCGCCGGAATCCTCGGGGCCGCGCCGGCGCGACGCGTCTGGCTCGCCGGCGTGGCCGTGGGCGTCGTCCGCTGGCTCGAACTCCTGGCCTTCGCGCTGTGGGCCCTCGAGGCGACCGGCTCGGCCCTCGCCGTGGCGAGCCTGGCACTCGCTCGGCTCCTCCCGCTCCTCCTTCTGGCCGTACCGCTCTCGGCCTTCCTCGAGGGGCGCGATCGCCGTCGGGTCATGCTCGCCGCCACCGGCGCCATGGCGGCGACCAGCGCCCTCATGCTGGGGGCCGTACTCCTGGGTCGGCCGAGCCTTCCGCTCCTCTTGGTCGCGGCCTTGGCCAACGGGATCTTCTGGACGGTCGAGCAGCCGGTCCGCCGCACCCTCTTCCTCGAGACGGCCGGGCTCGAGCGCGCGGGTGCCGCGATGGGCCTCGAGACGCTCTCGAACCAGGGAACGCGCCTTCTCGGCTCGGTGGCCGGCGGTGCGGCGATCGAGCTTCTGGGCCTGCCGGGTGTGTTCGCGATCGCGCTCGCGCTCTACGCCGCGGCACTGCTCGGTCTCGCCCGGGTCGGGGCCGGTGCCGGTCCGCGCGGGTCGTCGCGCCGTCCCGATCGCCACGGGCTCCTCGCGGGCGTGCGGCTCGTTCTGGGTGACCGGCTCCTGCTCGGCACGGTGCTCGTGACGCTCGTCTACAACATCTGGGGCTTCCCCTTCGTGGCGCTCGCACCCGTCTTGGCCGAGAAGAGCCTAGGTCTGTCGCCCTTCGCGACGGGTCTGCTCGTCGCCATGGACGGGGTCGGGGGCCTTCTGGCCGGCCTCGCCATCATCGGCCTCGGCCGACCCGCCTGGTTCCGGCGCATTTTCACCCTGGGCTGCGGCCTCCTGAGCGTCGGCATCCTCCTTCTCGCCCTTTCGGGCCGGCCGGTTCCGGCCGCGCTCGCGCTCCTCCTCGCCGGGCTCGGCATGGCGGGCTTCGCCACCATGCAGACCGTGATCCCGATCCTGGCGGCACCCGCCGAGCTCCGCCTGCGGGTCCAAGGTGTCGTGACCACGGCGATCGGCGTCTCGCCCTTCGGCTTCCTGAACGCGGGCTGGCTCGGCGAACGGCTCGGACCCGAGCGGGCGCTGCTCGTGATGGGCGTGTGCGGGCTGCTGGCGCTCGTCCTCATCGTCTGGCGCCTTCCGGGGATGCTCGCGCTCCGGCCACCCGGCCCGGAGCCGCGCGATCCCGCGCGGAGCGAGGGGCCCACGGGCGAAGGCGCCGGTTGAGCGCCTCGCTGCCGATCGCTAGCGTCGGTGCCGTCAGCGAGGGAGGGGACGGTGGCGGAAAGCGGAGGAAGGCGGCGCAGCGCTGCCTGGTTCGGCCGGCTCGACAAGAACGGCTTCATCCACCGATCCTGGATGAAGAACCAGGGCTTTCCCGATCATCTCTTCGACGGGCGGCCGGTCGTCGGCATCGCCAACACCTATTCCGAGCTCACGCCCTGCAACGCCCATTTCAAAGAGCTCGTCGAGTGGGTGAAGCGCGGGGTCTACGAGGCGGGCGGCTTCCCGCTCGAGTTCCCGGTCTTCTCGAACGGCGAATCGAACCTGCGGCCGACCTCGATGCTCTACCGCAACCTCGCTGCCATGACGGTCGAGGAGGCGATCCGCGGCAATCCGATCGACGGGGTCGTGCTCTGCACGGGGTGCGACAAGACCACTCCGGCGCTTCTCATGGGTGCCGCCTCCTGCGACTTGCCCGCGATCGTGCTCTCTGGCGGGCCCATGCTCTCGGGCAACTACAAGGGCAGGCCGATCGGCTCCGGCACCGACGTCTTCAAGTTCGCCGAAGCCGTCAAAGCCGGCGAGATGAGCCTCGAGGACTTCATGCAGGCCGAATCCTGCATGAGCCGCTCCGCCGGTCACTGCATGACCATGGGCACGGCTTCCACCATGAACGCGCTGGCCGAGGCGCTGGGCACGAGCCTGCCGGGCTCGGCCGCGATCCCGGCCGTCGACGCCCGTCGCCGCCAGATCGCTTATCTCACGGGCATGCGGGCGGTCGCGATCGTCCGCGAAGATCTCCGCCTCTCGAAGATCCTGACGCGGGAGGCCTTCCAGAACGCGATCCGTGCTTGCGGGGCGCTGGGCGGCTCGACCAACGCCGTGATCCATCTCCTCGCGATCGCCGGAAGGCTCGGCGTGCCGCTCACGCTCGACGACTGGGACGCATGGGGCAGAGGCGTGCCCACCCTGGTCGACCTCATGCCCTCCGGCCGGTTCCTGGCCGAAGATTACTACTACGCGGGCGGGCTGCCGGCGGTGCTGCGTCGGCTCGGCGAGCACGGGTTGCTCGTGAAGGACGCGTTCACCGTCAACGGCAAGACGATCTGGGAGAACGTGAAGGACGCGCCCTGCTGGAACGAGGAGGTGATCCGCCCCTGGGACCGGCCGCTCCTGGCCGAGGGCGGGCTCGTCGTGCTCAGGGGCAACCTCGCCCCGGACGGTGCGGTCCTCAAGCCCTCCGCCGCCTCCCCGCATCTGTTGCGCCACCGGGGTCGAGCGGTCGTGTTCGAGACCATCGACCATTATCACGCCCGGATCGCCGATCCGGCACTCGAGGTCGACGAGAGCTCCGTGCTGGTCCTCAAGAACTGCGGCCCCAAGGGCTATCCGGGCATGGCCGAGGTCGGCAACATGGGCCTGCCGCCCAAGCTCCTCAAACGCGGTGTGAAGGACATGGTGCGGATTTCGGACGCCCGGATGTCGGGTACGGCCTACGGCACCGTCGTCCTTCACGTCGCTCCCGAGGCCGCGGCCGGCGGGCCGCTCGCCCTCGTCCGCGACGGCGATCCCATCCTGCTCGACGTGCCCGCGCGCCGGCTCGAGCTCGAGGTGAAGGAGGAGGAGCTCGCCCGAAGGCGCGCCCAGTGGACCCCGCCGCCGCCCGCCATGACCTCGGGTTACTGGAGGCTCTATCACGACCACGTGCTGCAGGCGGATCGGGGGTGCGACTTCGACTTCCTCCTGGGCTGCCGCGGCGCCGCGCCCCCGCGCGACAGCCATTGACCGGCCGGCTCGCTCGGCGAGCCGCAAGATCGCCCGGGGTCACTCGCCGAGCCGGGCGATACCCAAGAAGAAGAAGACCCAGCCGGCGACCACGATCGCTGCGCTCGCGAGGAGCAAGAGCCCCGCGAGCAAGGGCCAGAGCCGGATTCGCGGCGCCCCATCGGGCCGTTGTGCGGCGCGGGCCACGAGGGGACCCGGCTCTCCGGGCACCCGCTCGATCCGCATCTCGTTCGCTCCTTTCGCGCGCGCCTTCACGCTAGAGGTCGAACGGGGGCCGGGCGAGGGAATTCCGCGCTTCCGGACACGCGGGTACGGCTCGCGTCGCGGCCCGCCGACGTCGTCGTCGAGCCGGGATCAGCCGGCCGAAAGGAACGAGGCCGCGAGGAAGAGGGCGGCCAGCAGCAGGACCCGACCCGCGAGCCGCGCCCAGAACGCCGGAGGAACCGGGCCGTCGGCGGCGCGCGGCGGGCGGATCAGCCAGAAGCACGGGCTCATGGCGCGATGCTAGCCACGATCGGCCCGGCCGTCAGCCCCGACGTTGCGGCTTGATGACCCCGACCCGCCGTGTATGCTCCGCCCGCGTTGCAGGGCGGTCGCCGAGGCCGGCGGGCGCCCGAGGGAGGCGGGCGTTGGCGGTCCTCGAGCTTCGGGGCATCACGAAGCATTTCGGTGCGATCGAGGCGCTTCGCGGCGTCGACATGCGTCTCGAGTCGGGCGAAGTGCTGGGCCTCATGGGCGACAACGGCGCCGGCAAGTCGACCCTCGTCAAGATCATCGCCGGCAACTTCCCGCCCACCTCGGGCGAGATCCTGATCGACGGCGTGCCGCAGCATTTCCACAAACCGGTCGACGCCCGGGCCCAGGGCATCGAGGTCGTCTATCAGGACCTCGCCCTGTGCGACAACATGAGCGCCGGCGAGAACGTCTATCTCGGCCGCGAGATCAAGAAGAAGGTGGGGCCCCTGAACCTGGTCGATTTCAAGCGGATCTTCGAGCGGGCAAGCGAGCTCTTCAAGGAGCTCAAGTCCGAGACCCGACCGCGCGATCTCGTCCGCCAGATGTCGGGCGGCCAGCGGCAGGCCGTGGCGATCGCCCGGACGCGGCTCTCCGACCCCAAATTCGTGCTCATGGACGAGCCCACCGCGGCGATCAGCGTTCGCCAGGTGGCGGAAGTGCTCGATCTCATCCGCCGGCTCCGCGACACCGGCCACGCGGTCATCCTGATCAGCCACCGCATGCCGGACGTGTTCGCGGTCTGCACCCGGGTCATGGTGTTGCGGCGCGGCACCCGCGTCGCCGACAAGCCGATCGCCGCCACCTCGCCGGAGGAGGTCACGGGCCTCATCACCGGCGCGATCGCCACCGCCTGAGCGCGCCGGAGCCCCGATGCAGTCCGCCCGTCCGGTCCAGACGAGTGTCGCCATCGAGGAGGTGACCCGTCTCAAGGAGCGCACCTTCCTCCAGCGGGTGGTCGCCAACCAGGCCTTCTGGGTCACCGTCACCGTGGCGCTGATCTGTGTGGCGACGGCCTGGTACGAGCCCGTCACCTTCCCGACCCGCGACAATTTCTTCAACATCACGCGGAACTTCGCGCCGATCGGGATCATGGCGATGGGGATGATCGCCGTGATCCTGACCCGCGGGATCGACCTCTCCGTGGGTTCGATGATGGCCCTCGTCGGCATCTCGGCCGCACGGCTGCTCGAGGCCGGCTTTCCCTGGTGGATCGCGACCGGCGCCGGCCTGCTCGTGGGACTGCTCGCAGGGGCGATCAACGGGGCGCTCGTCGCCTACGTGAAGCTGCCGCCCTTCGTCGTCACCCTCGGTACGCTCTCGATCTACCGCTCGCTCGCGGTGGTGCTGTCGGAGAACCGGATCATCTACGACTTCGGCCCGAGCGGCGACCTCTTCAAGGAGATCGGCGGCGGCCAGATCGGCTTTCCGCTGTGGGACGGCAGCGTCTTCTACCTCTCCAACCAGTTCCTGGTGCTCGTGGCGTTGACGCTGCTGTTCGGCTTCGTCTTCCGCGCCGTGCCCTGGGGCCGCTACCTCTACGCCATCGGCGGCAACGAGCAGGCCGCGCAGCTCACCGGCATCCCGGTCGACCGCATCAAGCTGCAGGCCTACATGATCTGCGGGCTCACGACCGCGATCGCCGCCCTCATGCTCACGGGCTACAACGGCTCGGCCAGCAACGGCATGGGCCGCACCTGGGAGCTCTACGTCATCGCCGCGGCGGTGATCGGCGGCACCAACCTCATGGGCGGCGAGGGCGGAGCCTATGGCGGGTTCATCGGCGCCGCGCTCATCTTCCTGATCCGCAACAGCCTGATCATGTTCGGGGTCGAGGCCAACTGGTACGACCTGTTCGTCGGGCTGTTCATCATCCTCGCGGTCCTGCTGGAACGGATCCGCGGACGGAGCCGCGGCTGAGGGCCGCGGATCACTCGAGGCTGGCTCAAGGGAGGCCGATCGATGTTGAGAAGGATGCTGCTCGGGACCGCCGCACTCGCGATCGCGGCACTGATCGGCGGCGACGCCGCCATGGCCCAGGGCAAGAAGCTCGTGATCGCGCTCGTGCCGAAGAACGTGAACAATCCGTTCTTCGACCAGGCCCGCGACGGCTGCAAGAAGGCCGAGCGGGAGCTCGGCGGCAAGATCGAGTGCCTGTATGTGGGCCCCGGCGAGCACGGCGGGGGCGAAGAGCAGGTCCAGATGGTCAACGACCTGATCCGCAAGCGGGTGGACGGGCTCGTGGTCTCGCCCTCCAACGCCGCGGCGATGGCCGGCCCGCTGGCAGAGGCCAAGAAGGCCGGTATCCCCGTCCTCACCTTCGACGCCGACCTGCTCGAGAAGGACAAGGCGCTCCGGATCGCCTATGTCGGCACGCACAACTACGAAATCGGTGTCGGGCTCGCCGAGATCGTGAAGAAGATCAAGCCCAATGGCGGCACCATCTGCATCCAGTCGGGCGGTGCGGCGGCCGCCAACCACAACGAACGTATGCAGGGTATCCGCGACACGCTCTCGGGCAAGAAGTCGGACAAGGCCCCCGGCGAGCGGCTCACCGGGCAGGGCGGCTGGACCGAGATCGCCGGCTGCCCGCTCTACACCGACGACGACTTCAATCGCGCCGTCCAGCAGATGGAGGACGTGCTCGCGAAGAACCCCAACCTCGACGCCTTCGTGCCGACGGGCGGATTCCCGCAGTTCGTCCCCGACGCCTATCGTCGGGTCGCCTCCAAGTACAAGGACCGGATCGCCTCGAAGTCGCTGGCGCTCGTGGTCGCCGACACCCTGCCAGTGCAGATGAAGCTCATGGAGGAGGGCCTCTCGCTCGGCCAGGTCGGCCAGCGTCCCTTCGAGATGGGCTACAAGTCCATGTACTTCATGGTCGACATCATCGAGAAGAAGCAGATGCCGAAGGACCCGACCTACACCGGTCTCGACAAGTGCACGCCCGAGACCATCAAGACCTGCATCGGCGGCTGACCCTACCGCTCGTCCGGTAGCCTCGGAGAGGAACACCCCCGGAGCCCATCCGGGGGTGTTCGTTTTCGCCGCCCGGCGATCCGCCGGTCGCTTGCCGGACCGCGAGGGCGGGTTCAACCTCGGCCCATGCCCACCAGGGGAGAGCGGCCGATGCTGCGGGAGTTCCAGGAGTTCGCGCTCGAGGGTAACGTCCTCGACATGGCGGTGGGCATCGTCATCGGCGCCGCCTTCACCGGCATCGTCACCTCGCTCGTCGAGGACGTCATCATGCCGCCGATCGGCGTGATCCTGGGCGGCATCGACTTCTCCGATTATTTCCTTCAGCTCACGAAGCGCGACACCCTCTACCCCACGGTCCAGGCGGCGCGCGACGACGGGGCCGCGGTCCTCGCCTTCGGCTCCTTCGTCAACGCGGTCGTCAAGTTCCTGGTCGTCGCCTTCGCCGTCTTCCTGCTCGTCCGGCGGGTCAACCGTCTCCGCCGGAGGCTCGAGGAGCGGGAGGCCGAGAAGCCGGCGGCACCGACAGCCCCGCCGGCCGACATCCTCCTCTTGAGGGAGATCAGGGATCTCCTGAAGGCGCGCGGCTGAGGCTCAGGCCCCGATCGGCGTGCCTTCGAAGCGGGCCAGGCGGAGGCCCGCCTCCGCGAGGTCGTCGAGCAGGGCGTCGCTCGCGAGGTAGCGGAGCTCGTCCTCGCGCCTTCGGGTGAGGGGATCGCGCGCCTCGAGTTCGCGGTCGATCCGGCCGGGATGGCACATCACGAGGGGCCGCTCGCCGGGGCCCGCGAAGAACCGGCGGAACTCTTCGCGACATTCGGGGCCAGGGGCGAAGGTGGTGGCACCGCGGAAGCTGTCGTTGGTGGGCACCCCGGCGCGCGCCGCGCGCCGCTGCAGACCGCGGCCGAGGACGGCGAGGAGGAGCGCTTTGCGCCGCTCCCCGCCGCGCCGGAGGATCACCCCCCAGGGCTCGCACAGGCTCCGCAGATAGACGGGCCGGGTCCGGGCGATGCGCGCGGCCGCAGCCACCACGGCCGCGCGGACGCCGGGCAGCACGTGCACGTGCTGATGGCCGTCGATGAAATCGGGCGGTCGTCCGAGGGCGGCCTCGAACGCCGCGAGCTGCCGCTCGAGCTGCTCGACCGCCTCCTCGCGGGCCACCCGGT
>DAIOUO010000082.1:0-11427 GCA_036759485.1 Geminicoccaceae bacterium
TCCTGGCTCGGCACCGCGCCCTTCCTCCTCGTCTCGGGCTTCGTGACGGGTGCCGCCGCCGGGATGCTCAACGCCTGGCGGTGGATGCGGCGCCTCGAGGCGCGGATGCGGGAGGGCAGCCCGGCCGAGGAGCCGGGGCGCGGCAAGGAGCGAGGCTGAGGTGACCGATCCGCTGCACCAGTTCGAAATCCAGAGGCTCGTGCCGATCCAGATCGGCGGGCTCGATCTGTCCTTCACGAACTCGGCGCTCTGGATGCTGATCGCGGTGGGCTGCGCCTACTGGCTGCTGATCGCCGGGACCCGCCAGCACGCGCTCGTGCCGGGGCGGTTGCAGTCGGTGGTCGAGCTGGCTTACGAGTTCGTGGCCGGGCTGGTGCGCGACAACGCCGGTAAGGAGGGGCTGCGCTACTTCCCGCTGGTCTTCACCCTGTTTCTCTTCATCTTGATGGGCAACATGCTCGGCATGCTGCCCCTGCCCTTCGGCTTCACCTTCACCTCGCACATCATCGTCACCTTCACGCTCGCGATGGGGGTGTTCGTCGGCGTGACCGTGCTCGGCTTCGTCCTGCACGGGGCGCACTTCCTGACCTTCTTCGTGCCGCACGGCGCACCCAAGGCGATGCTGCCGCTGCTCGTACCGATCGAGGTGCTGTCCTACTGCGTGCGGCCGATCAGCCTGTCGGTCCGTCTGTTCTGCAACATGATGGCCGGCCACACCATGATGAAGGTGTTCGCCGGGTTCGTCATCACGCTGTTCTCCTATTGGGCCGTGCCGGCGATCGCCCCGCTCGCGGTGACCGTGGCGCTCACGGGCTTCGAGTTCGCGGTGGCGTTCCTGCAAGCCTACATCTTCACCGTGCTCACCTGCATCTACCTGCACGACGCGATCCACATGCACTGAGGCCGTAGGTTCGCCAGGCCCTGGACGCGGCGTGCGGTAGCCTCGGGCGAGGACCGCCCGCTCAACCGGAGAGGAACCCATGGAGCTCGCTGCTGCCAAGATGATCGGCGCCGGCCTGGCGACGATCGCGCTGTTCGGTGTCGGTATCGGCATCGGCAACATCTTCTCGACCCTGATCGCCACGGTCGGCCGCAACCCGTCCGTCCAGCAGCGGGTCTTCCCCTTCGCGATCATCGGCTTCGCGCTGGTCGAGGCGGTCGCGCTGTTCGCGCTCCTGATCGCCTTCCTGATCCTGTTCACCTGAGCGATCCGGCGGGACGGGGCGGCCCCCGTCCCGCCCGCTTGCGCGGAGGCCCGCCATGACGCGGCTCGCAACCCGCCTCGCACGCTTCGCCCCCGCCCTCCTCGGCGTCGGCCCGCTCGCGGCCGGCCCGGTGCTCGCCGCCGGCGAGGGCGGCGGCGGACTGCCGCAGCTCGACACCGCGACCTTCCCGAGCCAGATCTTCTGGCTGATCGTCTCCTTCTTCCTCCTCTATCGCCTGCTCAAGACCAAGGCGATCCCGCGGATCGCCGACATCCTCGAGACCCGCCAGGACCGGATCGGAGCCGACCTCGACCGGGCGGCGAAGCTGCGGGCGGATGCCGAGGCGGCGCTCAAGAAGCACGATGCGGTGATCGCCGAGGCCCAGGCCAGGGCGCAGAAGCGGCTGCGCGAAGCGCAGGAGCGCGTGGCGGCCGAGCTCGCCCGCCACCAGGCCGAGCTCGACGCCGACGTCGCCCGGAGGCTCAAGGACGCCGAACAGCGGATCGCCGCCGCCAAGAACGCCGCACTCGGCGAGGTCGCGACGGTCGCGGCGGAGGTCGTCCAGGCGGCGGCGCACCGGCTCGCCGGGCTCGAGATCGGCCCCGAGGAGGCGCGCGCCGCGGTCGCCCGGGTCGTGGGCGCGGGAGGACGCTGATGGAATATTTCTGGCTCACCGTCGCGCTCGTCATCCTGATCGTCCTGCTCCGCAAACCCTTCAAGGAGCAGGTGCTGGGTGCGCTCGATGCGCGTGCCGAGCGGATCCGCCGCGAACTCGACGAGGCCCAGCGGCTGCACGAGGAGGCCAAGGCGCTGCTCGCCAAGTACCAGCGGCAGCTGCACGAGGGCGAGAGCCTCGCCCAGGAGATCCTCGAGCGGGTGGACGCCGAACAGCGCCGGCTCGAGGCCAAGATGCGCGAGGAGATGCGTGCCGCCACCGAGCGGCGGACCCAGCAGGCGCTCGAGCGGATCGCCCAGGAGGAGGCGCGCGCGGTCCAGGAGGTGCGGGCCCGCGCCGCCGATCTCGCGGTGCGCGCCACCCGCGAGCTCCTGGCCGAGCGCTTGCAGGGCGAGCTCGTCCAGGATCTGATGCGCAAGGCGGTGCGCGAGGTGCAAGAGCGGCTCGCCTGAGCCGCACCGGGCTCCGCCGGAGGAGCGTGCGATGCGGCTTCAGGGCCTGGGCGCGATCGTGACGGGCGGCGGCTCGGGGCTCGGGGCGGCCACCGCCGAAGCCCTCGCCGCGGCCGGGATGCGGGTGGCGATCGTCGACCGCGAGGAGGCACGAGCCCGAGCGGTCGCCGAGCGGATCGGCGGGCTCGCCTTCGCCCTCGACGTCGCCGACGGCCCCGCCGCCGAGCGGTTGTTCCCCGCGATCGGCGAGGCGGTCGGCGGTCCGCGCCTCTTGGTCAACTGCGCCGGCATCGCTCCGGCCGGGCGGATCGTCGGCCGCGACGGGCCCCTGCCCCTTCCCGCCTTCGAGCAGGTGATCCGCGTCAATCTCATCGGCACGTTCAACACGATGCGCCTCGTGGCGCGCGCCATGGCCGCGCTCGAACCGCTCGAGGAAGGCGAGCGCGGTGTGATCGTCAACACCGCCTCGGTCGCCGCCTTCGAGGGTCAGATCGGCCAAGCGGCCTACGCTGCTTCCAAGGGCGGGGTCGCCTCCTTGACTCTGCCGGCCGCGCGCGAGCTCGCCGGCCGCGGCATTCGCGTCGTGGCGATCGCCCCGGGCCTGTTCGCGACACCCATGCTGCTCGGCATGCCGGAGCCGGTGCAGGCGAGCCTCGCCGCCTCGGTCCCCTTCCCCGCCCGCTTCGGCCGGCCCGAGGAATACGCTTCCCTGGTCCTCGAGATCGCCCGCAACCCCATGCTCAACGGCTGCGTGCTCCGGCTCGACGGGGCGCTGCGGATGGCGGCCCGCTGATGGCCGGTGCGGTCGAACGGCTCGCCCGGCTCGTCGCCCCGAGCGCCGAGGATCTGGCGGCGCTCGGCGCCCGGCTTTTGGCCGAACTCCCGGCCGAGATCCGCGATCTCGTCGGCATGGTGCCGATCAAGGTCGAGGAATGGCCGGACGAGGACGCCCTCCTCGAGACCGAGTGCGAGGATCCGCTCGATCTGACCGGGCTCTACCGAGCGGTGCCGATCGGCGAGCGGCAGGCTCGACCGCTGCCGCCCGAAGAGCCGGAGATGATCTTCCTCTACCGGCTGCCGATCCTGGTCGAATGGGCCGAGCGCGGCTGCCCCCTCGAGGAGGTGGTGATGGACGTGCTCACCCACGAGATCGCCCATCATCTCGGCATGGACGAGGCGGGGGCGCTGCGCGTCGAAGGCCGCGGCCCCACCGGCTGAGGAAGCGCCGATGGCGGTCCTGGCGCTCGACCATGCGGTGCTCACCGTGCGCGACCTCGAGGCCACCCGCCGCTTCTATTGCGACGGCCTCGGTTTGCGCTGGACAGAGTTCGGCGAGGGTCGATTCGCGCTCGCCTTCGGTCGGCAGAAGATCAACCTCCATCCGGCCGGCCGCGAGATCGAGCCGAAAGCGGCCCGGCCCACCCCGGGCTCGGCCGATCTCTGCTTCCTGGTCGACGAGCCGCCGGCGGTGATCGCCGGGCGGATGGCGGCGCTCGGCCATCCGCCGATCCTCGGGCCCGTGCTCCGCACCGGTGCGGTGGCCCCGCTCGAATCGGTCTATCTGCGCGATCCCGACGGCAACCTGGTCGAGCTCGCCCGCGAGCTTTCTCCCGGTCCTCGGTCGTTAGCGCAGGCGGAACCCCCCGACGGCCGCGGATCGACCCGGTAGGAGCGGGCGACCGTCGCGCCGGTGTCCGCCCATGACGCCGCGCGCTTTCCGGCTGCCGCCGCGGAGCCTCGCCACGCTCCTTTCGCTGACGGCCCCGGTCTCGACCCTGCCGCTCGCCGGCGCACTCTTCGAGAGCGCGCTCGCGATGCGGCGTCCGACCCGGGCCGCGGCTCGGCCGGCCTCGACACCTGCCGGAGGGTCGACGAGCCGCGCGAGCTCGTCCTCGAGGTCGCGGCGCCGGCCGCCCGACCGCCTCGCCCGCGCACCGACTGTTGGCAGCTCGCCCCGGACGCGCCAGAACGGGGCGGCGCGCCGCGAGCGGCGGCGTCCGCGCCGGAGGCGGCACCGTGACGATCGGGATCCTCTGCGCCATCCCCCAGGAGGTCGCGCATCTGCGCGCCGCGCTCGAGCGGGCGACGAGCGAGGAGCTCGCGCATACCCGCTTCGACCGGGGCCGGCTCGACGGCCACGAGGTCGTGCTCGTGGGAGCGGGCATCGGCAAGGTCAACACCGCGCTCACCGCCACCCTCCTCGCCGAGCGGTTCCGGGTGCGGCTGATCGTGTTCAGTGGTGTGGCCGGCGGCCTCGACCCCGAGCTCGCGATCGGCGACGTGGTGATCGCCGACCGCACCGTGCAGCACGATGCGGGGGTGATCGAGGACGGTCGCCTGCTCACCTACCAGGCCGGCCACGTACCCTTCTTCAACCCGACCGACCGGCTCGGCTGGCCGGTCGAGCCGGGGCTTCTCGCCCGGGTGCGCGAGCGCCTCGACGGGTTCGCGCTGGCGCCGCTTCCGGCGGGGGCGGGCGGTGCCGGCCGGCCGCCCAGGATCGTTTTCGGCACCATCCTCTCGGGCGATCAGTACCTGCATTGCGAGACCACCCGCGAGCGGCTGTTCCGCGAGCTCGGCGGCCGGGCGATCGAGATGGAAGGCGGCGCGCTCGCCCAGGTCTGCGAAGCTTTCGGACTGCCCTGGCTCGACATCCGCGCGCTCTCCGATCTGGCCGGCCGCGATTCGCGCTTCGACTTCGCGGCCTTCGTCGATGCCGTGGCGGCGAGCTCGGCGGCGATCCTGCGCCGCCTCCTGCCCGTACTCTGAGCGCCGTCCCGAGCTCGCGGCCGGCGGCTTCGGGCTTCAGGGCCAGCGGCGGAGCGTCCCCCAGGTCCACACCCGCGACAGCTCGCTGTCCAGGAGGTCGATGCGCCGCTCGAGCCGGGCGATCCGCTCGTTGGTGTCCTGCAAGAGGAGGCAGAGGCGAAACGCGTCGCTACCCTCGACGAAACCGCTCTCGAGGCAGCTCGCCCGCTGCGCCTCGGCGAGCGCCTGCTGCTGCTCGGCCGCCGATTGGCAGCCGGCGAGGGCGAGGCCCGAAGCGAGCAGGGCGAGCCGGCCCACGGCACGGAGGCTCAGGCCAGGGGTCCGGTCCATCGCACCACCCGATCGGAAGGCATCGCCCGATCGACCGCGGGCAGCGCCCCCGGCATCGGACTGCCGAGATAGAGGAAGCCCAGGATCCGCTCCTGCGGGCCGAGCCCGAGGCCACGGCGCACGCCCTCGCTGTAGGCCGGTCGGCCGGTCGCCCATTTGCCGACGTAGCCGAGCGCATGCGCGGCCAAGAGGAGGTTCTGGACCGCGGCGGCGGCGGCCGCGAGCTGCTCGATTTCGGGGATCTTGGGGTGGCGGGGATCCACCGCTGCGATCGCCACGAGGATCAGGGGGGCGCGCAGGGGAGCTTCGCGCTGGCGGGCGAGCTCGGCCGGATCGAGGTCGGGCCGCTCCTCGGCGAGGGCGCGGGCGAAGAGGAGGCCGAGTGCCGCGCGCGCCTCGCCCTCGACGAGGAGGAATCGCCAGGGCCTGAGCCGGCCGTGGTCGGGGGCGGCGGCGGCCGCCTCGAGCATGCGGGCGAGGGCCGCCGCGTCCGGTCCCGGTCCCTGCATGCGGGCCGGCGGCACGGTCCGCCGGCCGAGGATCGCCTCGAGCGCCTCCATCGTCCCTCCGCAGCTGACGTCGACGCGATCTTAACGATTCGCCGGTACGGTCGACCAGGGCGCCGGCAGGATGCCGGGTCGGCCCGAGGAGGACGCCTTGTCCACGCTCGCCGAGCCCGTGTCGCAGGGTCGCGCCTGTGGCCTCTCGCCTCTTGCTCCCGCGGCGCAGCAGCCGCATGCTGCGCCGCGACAAGGGGCGCCGCCGCCGGGAGCCGCATCGATGGAGCACGGCCTCTATCTCGAAGACCTGCAGCCGGGCATGAGCGCCGTGTTCGGCAAGACGATCACGGACGCCGACATCCTCATGTTCGCGGGCGTGTCGGGCGACACCAATCCGGTGCATCTCAACGAGGAGTTCGCGGGCGGGACGGTCTTCAAGGGACGGATCGCCCACGGGCTGTTGACCGCGAGCCTGATCTCGACCGCGATCGGCACCAAGCTGCCCGGGCCGGGCGCCGTCTACATCAGCCAGACCATGCGCTTCCTGGCGCCGGTGCGGGCCGGCGAGACGGTCCGCGCGATCGTCACCGTCAAGAGCGTCGATCTCGAGCGCCGGCGGGTGACGATGGACACGGTGTGCAAGGTGGGCGGCAAGGACGTCTTGACCGGCGAGGCGGTGATCATGGTGCCGCGCCGGCCGCAGCGGGAACCGGCCGCGGCGGAGTGAGGCGGCGGCCGGCGGGCGTCCGCAGGTCGGCTTTACAGGCTCCCGCGCGCGTGGAAGAAGGCCGGCCATGCGCGTGGTCCGACGGTTCGCGGTGCTGCCGGCGGCGGCCCGTGGGGCCGTGCTCGCGATCGGCAATTTCGACGGCGTCCATCTCGGCCACCGGGCGGTCCTCGAGGCGGCCCGGGCGCGGGCCGTCGGGCTCGGCGCGCCCTGGGGCGTGCTCACCTTCGAGCCGCATCCGCGCGAGCTCCTCGCCCCCGCGAGCGCGCCCTTGCGGCTCACCCCCTTCGTCCTCAAGGCCGAGCTGATCCGTGCCCTCGGCGCCGATCTCTTGATCGTGCTGCCCTTCGACCGGGCGCTCGCCGCGCTTTCGCCCGAGCGCTTCGTCGAGGAGGTGCTCGTCGAGCGGATCGGTGCCCGGGCGGTCGCCACCGGTGCGGACTTCCGCTTCGGTCATCGCCGGACCGGCGACGTCGCCGCCCTCGAGGCGCTCGGCCGCCGGTTCGGGATCGCGGTGGAGACGGCCGCCCCGGTGGAGATCGAGGGCGAGCGCTGCTCCTCGACCGCGATCCGGGCGCATCTCGAGGCCGGCCGGGTCGACCGCGCCGCCCGTCTCCTCGGCCGGCCGCACGAGGTCCGGGGCCTCGTACGGGAGGGCGATCGGCGCGGCCGCACGCTCGGCTTCCCCACCGCCAACCTCGAGCCGCGGCCGGGACGTGTCCAGCTCCCGGCCGCCGGCGTCTACGCCGTGACCGCGCGGATCGCGGGCGAGCCGGGTAGCCGCGCGCACCCGGCCGTGGCCAATCTCGGCCGCCGCCCCACCTTCGACGGCACGGAGCTGCGCCTCGAGGTCCATCTGCTCGACGGCGAGCACGCGCTCTACGGCCGGCGGCTCGCCGTCCGTTTCCTCGAGCGGCTGCGCGAGGAGCGCCGCTTCTCGGGGCCGAGCGAACTCGCCCGGCAGATCGCCCTGGACTGCGCCGCCGCCCGGCGGGTGCTGGCCGGCGAGCCGATCCTTGTTTCGAGCCAGAGCGCCCGAGCGAAGAGCCCGATCCGATGAGCCGTGATCTCCGCGCCACCCTGTTCCTGCCGACGACCGACTTCCCGATGAAGGCGGATCTGCCGAGGCGCGAGCCGCAGCTGCTCGAGCGCTGGCGCGCGCTCGACCTCTGGGGCCGGCTGCGCGCCCAGGCGAAGGGGCGGCCGCTCTTCGTCCTCCACGACGGGCCGCCTTACGCCAACGGCCATCTCCACATGGGGACGGCCCTCAACAAGATCTTGAAGGACGTGATCAATCGCAGTCGGCAGATGCTCGGCTACGACGCCAATTACGTGCCCGGCTGGGACTGCCACGGTCTGCCGATCGAATGGCAGGTGGAACAGGAATACCGCAAGAAGGGGCGCGACAAGGACGCCGTTCCGATCGTCGACTTCCGCGCCGAGTGCCGGGCCTATGCCGAGCACTGGATCGGGGTGCAGAGCGCCGAGTTCCAGAGGCTGGGCGTGGCGGGCGACTGGCGCAACCCCTACACGACCATGGCCTTCGCCTCCGAGGCCGGGATCTTCCGCGAGCTCGCCGAGTTCCTGCTCGAGGGCCGGCTCTACCGCGGCAAGAAGTCGGTGATGTGGTCGGTGGTCGAGAAGACCGCGCTCGCCGAGGCCGAGGTCGAATACCACGACCACACCTCGACCACGATCTGGGTCCGCTTCCCGATCGTGCGGAGCCCGAGGGCGATCCTCGAGGGGGCTTCGGTCGTGATCTGGACCACCACGCCCTGGACGATCCCGGGCAACCGCGCGGTCGCCTACGGCCCCGGCATCGCCTATCGGCTGATCGAGGTCGAGACGGTGCGCGACGGCAGCCTCGCGCGACCGGGGGAGCGGCTCCTGCTCGCCACCGAGCGCCTCGCCGAAACGGCCGACCAGGCCGGGATCCTGACCTTCGCCATCCTCGAGGAGCTCGACGGCACGGCGCTCGAGGGCACCGTCTGTCGCCACCCGCTCGCCGGACACGCCGGCGCCTACGGCTTCTCCGTGCCGCTCCTGCCCGGCGGTTTCGTCACCACCGAGCAGGGCACCGGCCTCGTCCACATCGCCCCGAGCCACGGCGAGGACGATTTCGAGCTCGGCCGCCGGCACGCGCTCGAGGTGCCGGACACGGTGGCCGACGACGGCACCTACACCGCGGCCGCACCCGGCTTCGCGGGCATCCACGTCTTCAAGGCCACCGAGCCCGTGATCGCCGCCCTGATCGAGCACGGCGCGCTCCTCGCCCGCGGCACGCTGGTCCACAGCTACCCGCATTCCTGGCGCTCGAAGGCGCCCTTGATCTTCCGCGCCACCGACCAGTGGTTCATCCCGATGGACGGCCCGGACGGTTTGCGCGCCAAGGCTCTGGCCGCGATCGAGGCGACCCGCTTCGTCCCGGCCAAGGGCAAGAACCGCCTCAAGGGCATGATCGAGACCCGGCCCGACTGGTGCATCTCGCGCCAGCGCGCCTGGGGCGTGCCGATCGCCGTCTTCGTCGACAAGGCGACGGGCGAACCCTTGCGCGATCGGGAGGTGTGCGAGCGGATCGCGCGCGCCTTCGAGGCCGAGGGGGCGGACGCCTGGTGGACCCGCGACCCGCAGGAGTTCCTGGGCGAACGCTATCGGAAGGAGGATTTCGAGAAGGTCGACGACATCTTGGACGTCTGGTTCGAGAGCGGCTCGACGCACGCCATCGTCCTCGAGCGGCGGCCCGATCTGCGCTGGCCCGCGGATCTCTACCTCGAGGGCTCCGATCAGCACCGCGGTTGGTTCCACTCGAGCCTGCTCGAGAGCTGTGGCACCCGCGGCCGTGCCCCTTACGACTGCGTACTCACCCACGGCTTCGTGGTCGATGCCAAGGGCGAGAAGATGTCGAAGTCGAAGGGCAACGTGATCTCGCCCCTCGACCTCATGAAGACCCACGGCGCCGACATACTGAGATTGTGGGTCGTCTCGGCGGACTATTCCGAGGACATCCGGATCGGCAAGGAGATCCTGGACGGCCTGGGCGAGAGTTACCGCCGGCTGCGCAACACGCTGCGCTATCTCCTCGCCAACCTCGCCGGCTTCCGGCCGGAGGAGCGGCTCGATGCGGCCGCCATGCCCGAGCTCGAGCGCTGGGTGCTGCACCGGCTCAAGGAGCTCGAGGCGCTGGTGGTCGGCTGCAACGAGAGCTTCGATTACGTCAAGCTCTACACGGCGATCGTCAATTTCTGCACGGTCGATCTCTCCGCCCTCTATTTCGACGTGCGCAAGGACGCCCTCTACTGCGATGCCGTGGACAGCCCGCGGCGGCGGGCGGCGCGCACCGTGCTCGACGTGCTGTTCGACTGCCTGACCGCCTGGCTCGCCCCGGTGCTCGTCTTCACCGCCGAGGAGGCCTGGCTCTGCCGCCACCCGGGCGAGGCGGAGAGTGTGCATCTGCGGCAGTTCCCGCGCCTGCCGGAGGACTGGCGCGATCCCGGACTCGCCCTGCGCTGGGAGCGGATCCGCGCGATCCGGCGGGTGATCACGGGTGCCCTCGAGATCGAGCGCAAGGAGAAGCGGATCGGCGCGAGCCTGCAGGCCGCCCCCGTCCTCTACCTGCCGCGGGCGGAGGACCGGGCGGCGGTGGCGGGCGTCGATCTCGCCGAACTCGCCATCACGAGCGGCCTCGAGGTGGTGGCCGAGCCGCCGCCCGCCCACGCCTTCGGCCTCGAGGACGTGCCCGAGGTGGGGGTGGTGCCGAAGCTCGCGGAGGGGGCCAAATGCGCCCGCTGCTGGCAGGTGCTGCCCGAGGTCCGGGAATCGGCCGAGTCCTTGTGCCGGCGCTGCACGGCCGTGGTCGCCCGCTACGCGGCCTCCGCCCCTTGATCCGGCGCGGCGAACTCCTCCTCTTCGCGGGCCTGCTCCTCTTGGACCAGGCGAGCAAGCAGGCCGTGCTCGCGGCTTTCGGTCAGGGGGGCGGGCTCGAGGTGGCCCCCTTCCTCAACCTCGTGCTCGTGTGGAACCCGGGGGTGAGCTTCGGCATGTTGGCGGGGCTCGGCGACGCCCGGCCGGGGCTCCTCGCCCTGATCACTCTCGCGATCGCGGCGATCCTTCTCGCGTGGCTGTTGCGCGAGGAGCGGAGGCTGCCGCGCACCGCACTCCTGCTCGTGCTCGCGGGTGCTCTCGGCAATCTCGTCGACCGGCTGCGCTTCGGGGCGGTGGTGGACTTCCTCGACTTCCATTGGGCCGGCTACCATTGGCCGGCGTTCAACGTCGCCGACAGCGCGATCGTGATCGGCGCCGGGCTGTTGCTGCTGGACGGCCTCGTGCCGCGGCGTGCCCCGGCCTCGCAGGTGGGAGGAGAGCGTTGATGCCCCGGTCGCGATCTCGGAGCGTCGCGGGTCTTCTGTTGGCGGCGCTCGCCTTGGCCGGATGCCAGGGCACGGTGCAGGAGGCGTTCGGCCTGCGCAAGCGGGCGCCCGACGAGTTCCAGGTGGTGCGCGGCCAGCCGCTGGTGGTGCCGCCCGACCGCAGGCTGCGGCCGCCGCAGCCCGGCGCGGTGGGGCCGGGCGAGGTCGATCCGGCGCGCGCCGCGCGCGAGACCCTGATCGGGCGGTCCGAGGCGGGGCCGCCCCGGCCGGTCGGTGCGACGAGCCCCGGCGAGGCGGCACTCCTGCGCGCGGTCAAGGGCGAGGCTGATCCCGACATCCGCCGCCGGCTCGCCGAGGAGGACAGCCAGCTCGCCTTCGTCGACGAGGGCACCTTCCTCTTC
>DAIOUO010000083.1:0-11328 GCA_036759485.1 Geminicoccaceae bacterium
GCTATGCGACGCTCGGCCGCCGCGGCAGGCGGGCGTAGAGGGCACCGGCCGCCAGGCCGAGCGTCGCATAGCCGACGAACATCGCGGCGATCGCGGCGGGCCGCTCGATCCCGGCCGTGGCGAGGAGATCCGGCAGACCGGCGGCTAGGGCACCGAGCGCAGCGGCCAGGGCGCCGACCAAGCTGTACCTGGCGAAGGCTCGGGTCCGAGCCCCGGCACTCACGGCCGCACCCAGGGCTGCGTGCTCGAGCGGCACGAAGACGCTCACGCTTCCGGCCGAGGGATTGACGGTGCCGAGAAAGGCGACGGCGAGGAGGAGCGGATAAGACTCGACGAAGACGAGCGCGGCGCCGGTCGCGACCATCGAGCCGGCCGCAGCGAGCAGGAGCAGGCGCCGCTCGAGACGGGCCCCGACGACGCCGACCAGCAAGGTCAGGCAGGCCGATCCGAGGAGGGCCGAGGTCGAGACGATGCCGACCTCGAAAGCGCCGAGGCCGAGTGCCAGCAGATGCACCGGCAGGAGGACCGCGACCATCCCGTCGCCGAGGTCGCGCAGGCCACGCGCCAGAAGGAGGCAGGTCAGTGCAGAAGGGCCACGAGACCCGCCCTCGGCCGAAGCCGACGGAGCCTCGCCGGTCGGTGCCGGCACGCTCCACGGCCCTCGCGGCATCGGACCGGCGCCGCGCGCTCTCAGGCGCCGAGCCGGGCCACGAGCAGCGCGCACAGCCCGCCGAGCTCGCACCCGATCCCGTCGAGTCCGCGCTCGACCCCGTCCAGCCCTTGTTCCGTGCCATCGAGCCGCTGAACGACCCCGGTCGGGCGCTCCTCGACCCCGTCCAGCCGTTCCTCGACCCGGTGGTGGCGGGCGAGGAGCTCGTCGAGGATGCGCGCTCGGGTCGCGAGCCGGGCGTCGACCGGGCGGGTCTGGACGCGGATCTGATCGAGCGCGATCTCGACGCTCGGGAACTGGACGTTGAGCGACCGGCGGAAGCGGCCGTGCTCGGTGGCCGAGAGCCGGAGCTGGTCCGCCATCGGGTCGACCTTCGGGAGGAGCCGTCGCACCTGCTCGTCGAGCGGGCGGAGGTCGAGGACGTGTCCACCGGTCACGTGCCACCTCCGTGTCGCAGTCTCTGTAGCACGAGAGCAACAGTCCGGCCATGCAGAAAGCGCGCCGCGGCGCACGCCCGGCTCCGCTCGCCGCCGCCTGACCCGCGCCCCATCTCGTGCTAGTTCGACCGCGGATCAGGCATCGAGGCCCAAGTGACGCAGCTCCTCTCCGTCTCGCTCGACGACAAGTACCGGCTGGAGCAGGGCCGGATCTATCTGACCGGCATCCAGGCACTGGTCCGGCTGCCGATCGAGCAGAAGCGCCGCGATCGCCGCGCCGGCTTGAACACGGCGGGCCTCGTCACGGGCTATCGCGGCTCGCCGCTCGGCGCCTACGACCAGCAGCTCGCGGCCGCCCGAGCGCTCCTCGACGCCCACGACATCGTCCATCGCCCGGCCGTGAACGAGGACCTCGCCGCCACCGCCTGCCAGGGCACCCAGCAGGTGAGCCTCGCGGGCGAGAGCCGCTTCGACGGTGTCTTCGCCGTCTGGTACGGCAAGGGACCCGGGGTCGACCGCTCGGGCGACGCGATCCGCCACGGCAATCTCTTCGGCACCGACCCCAAAGGCGGCGTGCTCCTCCTCCTGGGCGACGACCACATCTGCGAATCGAGCACGACCGCCCACCAGTCCGAATACGCCATGGTCGACGCCATGGTGCCGACCCTGAACCCGTCGGGCGTGCAGGAGATCCTCGAGTACGGGCTCTACGGCATCGCGCTCTCGCGTTTCTCGGGCGCCTGGGTCGCCTTGAAGTGCATCCACGACACCGTCGAGAGCACGGCCTCGATCACGGTCGCCCCCGACCGACCGACGATCGTGATGCCCGACGAAGCGCTCCTCCCGCCGATCCGCCGCCACATCGAGATCCCGCCCGAAACGCCCTGGCCGCCCATGGCGCTCGAGGTCGAACGGCGGCTGCACACGGTGCGCATGCAGGCGGCCGAGCTCTTCGCCCGCACCAACCGGCTCGACCGGATCGTGCTCGGCGAGCCGGGTGCCCGCCTCGTCGTCGCCACCACCGGCAAATCCAGGCAGGACGTGGTCGCCGCCCTCGACGAGCTCGGAATCGACGCGGCCCGCGCCCGCGCCCTCGGCCTCGCCGTGTACAAGGTCGGGCTCGCCTTCCCGCTCGAGCCCGAAGGGCTCGTCGAGGCGGTGCGCGGCAGCGAGCTCCTCCTGGTCGTCGAGGAGAAGCGCGGCCTGATCGAAAGCCAGGCCAAGGAGATCCTCTACCACCGCGCCGATCGCCCGACGATCCTCGGCAAGACCGACGAGCGGGGCGAGACCCTCTTCCCCTCCTGGGGCCAGCTCGAGCCGCTCCAGATCGCGATCGCGATCGGCGAGCGGCTCCTGGCTCGGACCGGCGACGCCGAGCTCGCCGCCCGGGTCGAGGAGCTCCGTCGGCGGCGGGCGGCCATGCCGCAGGCCGGCGCGGGGCTCGTCCGGTTGCCCTGGTTCTGCCCGGGCTGCCCGCACAACCGGAGCACCAAGGTCCCGGAGGGCTCGCGCGCGGTGGCCGGCATCGGCTGCCATTTCATGGTCACCTGGATGGGCCGCGACACGCTCGGGTGGACCCAGATGGGCGGCGAGGGGGCCTCCTGGCTCGGCCAGGCGCCCTTCTCGACCCGCAACCACGTCTTCCAGAACATCGGCGACGGCACCTTCTACCATTCGGGCTCGCTCGCGGTGCGCGCCGCGGTCGCCTCGGGTGCCAACATCACCTTCAAGATCCTCTACAACGACGCGGTCGCCATGACCGGCGGCCAGAAGATGGAGACCGCCAATCTGACCGTGCCGCAGATCACCCGCCTGCTCGAGGCGGAGGGTGTGAAGGCGATCGCGGTGGTGACCGACGAGCCCGACAAGTACCCGTTGCCGGGCGGCTTCGCTCCCGGTGTCACCGTCCACCATCGCGACGAGCTCGATGCGGTCCAGCGGCGGATGCGGGAGATCGAAGGCGTCACCGCGATCGTCTACGACCAGACCTGTGCCGCCGAGAAGCGGCGGCGCAGGAAGCGCGGTGCGTTCCCGGACCCGGACGAACGAGTGGTGATCAACGAGCTCGTCTGCGAGGGCTGCGGCGATTGCGGGGTGCAGTCGAACTGCGTGGCGATCCAGCCCCTCGAGACCGAATACGGGCGCAAGCGGAAGATCGACCAGTCCGCCTGCAACAAGGACTTCTCCTGCATCGAGGGGTTCTGCCCCTCCTTCGTGAGCGTCAAGGGCGGGGTGCTCCGCCGATCCGCCGCCGGGGCGCGCGAGGTGCCGTTCCCGGTCCTGCCCGATCCGGCGTTGCCGGCCCTCGACCGCAGCTACGGCATCGTCGTCACCGGCATCGGCGGCACGGGCGTGGTGACGATCGCGGCCCTCCTCGGCATGGCCGCGCATCTCGAGGGCAAGGGCTTCGTCGCCCTCGACATGATCGGCCTCGCCCAGAAGGGCGGGGCGGTCGTCAGCCACCTCCAGATCGCGCCCAGCCCCGAGACGGTGGGCGCGCCGCGGGTGCCGGTCGGCGGCGCCCGACTGCTCCTGGGCTGCGATCTCGTGGTGGCGGCCGGCCGGACAGCGCTGCCGACGATCGGCCGCGGCACGACCCGGGTGATCGCGAACGGCGAAGAGGTGCTCACCGGCGCTTTCACCCGCGATCCCGACCTCGCCTTCCCGGCCGAGCGGCTGCGGCGGACCCTCGAGGAGGCGGCGGGGCCGGGCCGCGTCGAGATCGTGGACGCGAGCCGGCTCGCGACGGCCCTCCTGGGCGATGCGATCGCGGCCAATCTGTTCCTCGTCGGCTGGGCCTTCCAGCGCGGCCTCCTCCCGCTCTCCGAGGCCGCGATCTCGCGAGCGATCGAGCTCAACGGTGTGGCCGTCGACTTCAACCGGCGGGCCTTCCTGTGGGGCCGGCGGGCCGCCTTCGACCTCGAGGCGGTGCGGCGGATCGCCGGCCTCGGCGAGCCACGGCGGCCGCTCGGGCTCGAGGAGACGATCGCCGATCGGGTCCGCTTCCTGACCGACTATCAGGACGAGGCCTGGGCCGAGCGTTACCGCCGGACGGTCGAGAGGGTCCGGACAGCCGAGGCGCGGATCGCCCCGGGCAGCGAAGCGCTGTCGCTCGCGGTCGCCCGGAACCTCTTCAAACTCATGGCCTACAAGGACGAGTACGAGGTCGCCCGGTTGATGACCGGGGCCGCCTTCCGCGACCAGCTCGCCCGCACCTTCGAGCGCTTCGACCGGCTCGAGTTCCACCTGGCTCCGCCGCTTCTGGCCGAGCGGGACCCGCTGAGCGGCCATCTCCGCAAGAAGCGCTACGGGCCCTGGGCGATGACCGCCTTCCGCTGGCTCGCCGAGGCGCGGCGGCTGCGCGGCACGCCCTTCGATCCGTTCGGCTGGACCGCCGAGCGGCGCACCGAGCGGGCGTTGATCGCCGAGTACGAGGCGCTGGTCGAGGAGCTCCTGGCCGGGCTCTCGGCCGAGCGGCTGCCGCTCGCGGTCGAGCTCGCGAGGCTGCCCGAGGGCATCCGCGGCTTCGGCCACGTCAAGGAGGCCAATCTCGCCCGGGTGCGCGAGCACTGGCGCCGGCTCCTGGAGCGCTGGCGGACGGGGGAGACGGTGCTACGGGCGGCCGAGTAGCCGAGTCACGCTCGCGGTGGTGCATGCGACGCCGTCACACACCGGTGATTGCGTCGCCGGCGGGGCGGTCTAGGATCACGCGGCTCGAGGGAGGCGACGTCGAACGGCCGGACCACCGGCCGAGAGGAGGCGTGCTCCCTCGACCGAGGCTAACGTCAGGGAGCAGCCGTCCATGGCTCGCGTGCAACTGCATCGCTTCATCGATCTCGCCGAGCCGGTCGTTCGCAAGGACGATCCCGATTCGCCGGCCCGGCGCGCCTTCCTCAAGGCGGCGGCCGGTGTGGCCGCCTTGACCGGCATGTCCAGCGAGGCCTTCGCCCGCAATTTCGATCCGAACGCGGAGCCCGTCCGCTACCCCGAGCCCGACGTCGTCGTGCTCGACAAACGGTTCCGTTACAAGCTCGGCAACACGCCGATCCGGCGGCACTACAAGGGCACGCTCTGGGCCGAGGGCTGCGCTTGGAACGGCTCCTCGCGCTACGTGGTGTGGTCCGACATCCCGCGGGCCGAGAACCTGCGCTGGCTCGAGGAGGACGAGCACGTCTCCCGCCGATTCCGGCCCTTCTCGCGCCATTCCAACGGCAACACCTTCGACTATCAGGGCCGGCAGATCAGCTTCTGCCACGAGCCCGCCTCGGTGATCCGTTACGAGCACGACGGCTCGATCACCGTGCTCGCCGAGACCTTCGAGGGCGAGCGGTTCAACGCCCCCAACGACGGCATGGTGCACCCCGACGACGGCTCGATCTGGTTCACCGATCCGGGCTACGGGGCGCTGATGAACTACGAGGGCAAGCGCTACAACCGGGATCCGCGGCCCTTCCGCAAGGAGGCGATCTACCGGATCGACGCCAAGACGGGCAAGATCACCAAGGTCGCCGACGAGCCCTTCAAGCCCAACGGCATGTGCTTCAGCAACGACTACAAGAAGGTCTACGTGGCCGATACCGGTCTCTCGCATTATGCCGACAAGGGGGCGAAGTCGATCATCTGGCAGTACGACGTCGACGGCGAGAAGCTCAAGAATCCACGCACGTTCTGCTCGATGGAGATGGACGGCAAGGTCGGCTTCGCCGACGGCATCCGCTGCGACGAGGACGGCAACGTGTGGGCCGCCACCGGTTGGGTCGGCGACGGCTACGACGGTGTCCAGATTTTCGCGCCGGACGGCACCCGGATCGGCCTGATCCGGCTTCCCGAGATCTGCGGCAATCTCTGCTTCGGCGGCACCAAGCGCAACCAACTCTTCATGGCCGCCTCGCAGTCGCTCTACTCGGTCTTCGTCGAAACCCGCGGCGCCCACATCACCTGAGCGCCCCGCCGCACGGGCTCGAGGACGAGGGACGGCGGCCTTCGGGCCGCCGTTCCGCTATCCGGCCCCGGGCTCGAGGACGAGCAGCGTCACCGCGTCGCCCATCCGATGGGCATGCAGGAGCGTGCGCAGGCCCGCCTCGGCCAGGTGTCGCTCGGTCGTGGGGTCGAAGCGGGCGGCGAAGGCCCAGCGCAGCCAGCCCGAGAGCAGCCGCGTCCACCAGCGCACGGCGGTGCGCGAGGAGCGGTGATAGTCCAGCAACAGGATCCGCCCACCGGGCCGGGTCACCCGGGCGAGCTCCCGCAGGGCCGGCAGCTGCAGCTCGTCGGGCAGGCACAGGAGGACGAAGGTCGCGGCCACCGTGTCGAACGACCCGTCCGGGAAGCCGAGCTCGAGCAGGTTCATCCGCCGGAGCTCGAGCGCGAAGCCGAGCCGGGTGGCCCGCGCCCGCGCCCGCGCGAGCATGGCCGGGCTCGCGTCGATCCCGACGACGCGGGCATCCTTCGGGTAGAAGGGCAGGTTGCAGCCGGTCCCGATGCCGACGTCGAGCAGCCGGCCGGGCAACGCATGGGCGAAGAGCTCGGCCCGCAGCCGCCGCTTCCAGCTCCACTCGTAGAGCCCGTCCAGGAGGTCGTAGACCGGGGCGATGCGCTCGTAGGCGCGCAGCACCTCCCGAACCTGGGACTCGACCTCGGCCGGCCGTTCGGTCGCGGCGGTCACGGCCGGCTCCCGGCCGAGGGCAGCGGGAGCGGCCCGCGCAGCTGGCGCCAGGGCCACCGGAGATAGTGGCCGTCGAAACCGCGGCCGTCCGCTTCGAAGGCCGCCGGCAGGGCCGACCAGGGCAGGCCCGGGTGGCGATGGTGGGTGCCGTGCAGATTGGCGTTGAGTACGAAGGTCCGCACCGGCGCCGGTGCCGCGAGATCGTAACCCTGGCCGGCATCGGCGAGCGGGCCGCCATAGTGCGGGGCGTTGTCGAGAAAGGAGACGAGGAAGGCGCGGCCCGCCAGCACCGCGGCGAGCAGGGGCCAATGCTCGCCGTAGAGCAGGACCGAGCCGCCGAGGAGGGCCAGCACCGCGAGCGCCTCGAGCCGGATGCCGGCGAGCGTGCGCGGCTCGAGCAGGACCCGTTCGGCCCGCTCGGCCATGCCGCCGGCATCCGCCGCCTCCCCGTAGAAGACCCGCCGGACGAGCGGCCGGAGGAGCGGCCGGGCCAGCAGGCTCAATGGCCCACTCGCGACTTCGACGAGGTAGAGGCCGCCCAGGAGCCGCGGATAGTAGAGGAGGGCGGCGCGCAGCCGCGAGCCCGTCGTCGGGTCGTAGAGCTCGGGCCGTTCGGGGGCCCGAGCGTTCAAGGCGTGGTGCGAGAGATGACCGAAGCGCAGGCAGGCGTAGGGCGCACCGAAGAGCACGGCGAGCAGCCGGCCGAGCCGGTCGTTGGAGCGCCGATCGGGCAGCAGATGGCCGTGGATCGCTTCGTGGATCAGGCCCCAGTGCGGCACGCTCGCGAGTACCGCCGGGACTGCGGCGAGCAGGAGAGCGGCGCCGGCGACCGGCAGCAGGAGCGGCAGGGCGAGGAAAAGGTAGAGGCTCGCGGCCACCACCCCGGCCGTGGCCGCGACATTGGCGCCCACCGGGACGGAGGCGGGCGCGGCCGCCGACACGGGCCGGGTCACCTACCGCCCGCGGTTGCGCCGCCCGCCGGTTCGGCGAGCCGCATGGCGTTGCCGCGCCAGACGAAGCCCTTGCCGACCCAGCCCTGGATCCAGAGGACGGGGATCAGGAGGTCGCGCAGGAGCATGGCGGGCACCGTCCAGCGACCGAGATGCCAGCCCACGCTGCGGGCGAGCGCCGCTTCGGCGGCGTACCAGAAGGCGAGGAGGAGGGCGAGCGCCGGCAGGATCGGCATTCCGGCGGCAAAGGCCCAGAGCCCGCAGGCGAGGGCAGGGGCGACGCTGCCCGAGCCGATCTCGGCCGTGTAGAAGTGCGGGAAGGTCTCGCGCCGCAGCCGCGCCCAGCGCACCTGGCGGTTCCAGACCTCGGCGAGGGTGCGGCGGCCGAGCGCCTGCTCGAAGGGTCGCGGCACGAGCCGGATGCGATAGCCGGCGGCACGGAGGAGCTTGGTCGTGGCGGCGTCCTCGGCCGGCTCGCTGGCCAGCGCTTCGATCCCGCCCAGGGGCTCGAGGATCGAGCGGCGGTAGAGCATCACCTTGCCCTGGGCGAAGCCCCGGCCCGCCATGTCGGCCAGGAGCTGCCAGCGGGTCTGGTAGGTGTTGAGGAAGGCCACCTCGAGCTCGGCCCAGAAGCCCTCGACCCGGGCACCGATCGGCGGCGCGCAGACGAGCCCGGTGCCCGGCTTCCACTCGGCCAGGAGCCGGGCCAGGAAATCGCGCGGCAGGATCACGTTGCTGTCGACCATGGCGACGTGGTCGAAGCGGGCGACGCGCCAGCCCTTGACCGTGTTGTTGAGCTTCGGGTTGATGCTGATCGGATCGTCGCCGATCAACAGACGCGCCGGGATCCGCGGGTGGGCGGCGATCAGCCGCTCGACCAGGGGCACCACGGGATCGTCCGCGTCCTTGACGCAGAACAAGATCTCGTACTCGGGCCAGTCGAGGGCGAAGCTCGAGGCGAGCGCTTCCTCGAGATGGTTCTCGAGCCCGCGGACCGGCCGGAGGATCGTGACCGGTGGTCGCTCGGCCGGTCGGGCTGGCCGGCGGCGGTCGCGGGCGGCGCGCCAGGCGACGAGGGCGGTGCTCGCCAGATGCGCGACTGCGCCGATGGTGCAGGCGCCGGACGCCAGGCTCTCGAGCGGCATCGCTCCTCCCGTGACGGACGCTCGGGCTTCCTCGACAGTCCGTTCGAGGAATGGTGCTAGGGCCGCCGCGCGACAAGAGGATGACGAGTACGATCGAGAAGCGGAGGTGCGGAAGGCCGCTCAGGCGGGCAGTTCGAGCCCGCCGTCGGCGGCGAGCGGCCAGCGCGGGTTCCAGACGATCTCGAAGACGTGGCCGTCGGGATCGGCCACGTAGGCGGCGTGGCCGCCCCAGAAGGTGTCGGCGGGCGGCTTCAGGACCGTTCCGCCGGCCGCGACCCAGGCCTCGACCACCGCTGCCACCTCCGCGCGCCCGCGGACATTGTGGGCGAGGGTGATACCGCCGAAGCCCGTGCCGTCTTCGAGCCCGGCATCGGCCGCGAGCGCGGCCCGGCTCCAGAGCGCGAGCACAACCCCGCCCGCGCGGAAGAAGACGACGTCGGCCTTGCTCGCCCCGCTCGGCCGGAAGCCCATGGCCTCGTAGAAGGCGCGGGCGCGGGCGATGTCGGCTACCCCGAGCGTGACGAGCGAGAGCCGCGGTTCCAAGGACCGCCGCCTCAAGCGCCGCGGCCGAGATGGGCGCGGATCCGGGCGCAGGCCTCCTGGATCTGCTCGGTCGAGGCGGCGTAGGAGAAGCGGAGATAGCCCTCGCCGAACAGGCCGAAGCTTGTACCGCTCACCACCGCCACCCCGACCTTCTCCAAGAGTTCGTCCTGCAACGTCCGCGAATCGCGGCCGGTACCGGTGATGTTCGGAAAGGCGTAGAAGGCTCCGCCCGGCATCGGGCAGCGAAAGCCGGGAATCGCGTTGAGCTCCTCGACGATCACCTTGCGCCGCCGGTCGAAGGCCCGAACCATCGCCTCCACCGCGTCCTGCGGGCCTTTGAGCGCCTCGATGCCGGCATATTGCGTGGCGGCGTTGACGCAGGAATGGACGTTGACCGCGAGACGCGTGGCGTGCTCGACGAGCCGCCTCGGCCACACTCCCCAGCCGAGCCGCCAGCCGGTCATGGCGTAGGTCTTGGACCAGCCGTCGAGCAAGATGAGCCGGTCCTCGAGTTCGGGATAGGCGGTCATCGAGGCGTGCGGCACGCCGTCGTAGGTGATCCGCGCGTAGATCTCGTCGGAGAGCACCGCCACGTGGGGGTGGGCCCGCAGCCCGTCGACCAGCCGGTCGAGCTCCTCCCGCGGCACGACCCCGCCCGTCGGATTGGCCGGGCTGTTGACGATCAGGAGCCGGGTGCGCGGGGTGATCTGGGCCAGCACCTCCTCGGCCGAAAACGCGTAGCCTTCGGATTCGTGCAGCGCGATCGGCACGGGCTTGGCCCCGGTCCACTCGATCAGCGAGCGGTAGATCGGGAAGCCCGGGTCGGGGTACATGATCTCCGCCCCCGGCTCGCCGAACATGGCGATCGCCATGAACATCGTGACCTTGCCGCCGGGGACGATGACGATCCGGTCCGGATCGACCTGGACCCCCCGCCGGTTCCACATGTCCTCGGCCACCGCTTCGCGCAGCGGCCGGATGCCGTTGGCGGGCGTGTAGCCGTGGTGGCCGTCGCGCAGCGCCTTGACCGCCGCCTCGACGATGTTGGGCGGGGTCGGGAAGTCGGGCTGGCCGATGCCGAGATTGACGATGTCGCGGCCGGCCTCCTTGAGGCGGGTGGCGCGCGCCAGCACCTCGAAGGCGCTCTCGGTGCCGAGACGGGCCATGCCGGCGGCGAGCTGCATCGGATCCTCCCCCTCTCTCGCGGCGGCGGACCTTAGGCGGCTCGCGCCGGCCGTGGCAAGCCGGCAACGGTCGGACCCGCTCCGCCGGGGAGCGGTCCGGGATGTGCTATACTGGAGCGCTCTCGTCTCGGAGGACGCCATGAGCTCGCACCACCGCTTCATCGGCGAGGCCGACCCCGATACCGGCACGCGGCTGTTCTTCGCCGACTGCCCCGACCCGGAGCGCGAGCACTGCCGCGCGCACGCCGAGGTGGACGGGGTCCGCTACCTCTATTTCGAGGACGTCGAGACCATCGCCGCGCTGCGCTTGGGCATTGCCCCGGTGATGCGCTACTTGCAGGTCGTGCTCGTCTTGGGCCCGGACGGTCTGCCCAAGCGATTGATCCGCCTCGAGCGTTCCCTCTTCGGTACGCAGATGCTCTGCGTGCTCGAGCGCGACGGCCGACATCTGAACTTCGGTCCGGCGGAGCGCGTCGACGCTGAGACGTTCCTCGCGCGCGCCACGGCACTCGACCGCGAGCTGAACGAGGGGCGGGCCGCCTTCTGAGCCGCGCCGGCGGGACTTCTCACCACCCGGGTTTCAGGGGGCGAGCGGGCTGCGCGCGTCCAAGATGACCTTGCCGCCGAACAGGAGAAAGCAGCCGCCCGCCGTGCGGTCGATCGCGCGGCGAGCGGCGGCGAGCCGGCGCTGCGCCGGCGACGAGGCCAGGAGGCAGGCGACGAGCGCGTACCAGGCG
>DAIOUO010000084.1:0-11209 GCA_036759485.1 Geminicoccaceae bacterium
CCTGCTCGCCCGCGAGGGCGAAGCCGTCGCTCGAGCCGGGCCTGCCGACGGTGCGGCTCGACCGCATCGCGCTCGCGGGCAGGCTCGATCGCACGCTCGCGCGGCTCGAGGTCGAGCGCCTCGCCGTCGAGGCCCAGGGCGCGCGGCTCGACGGGCGAGGCCGGCTCGAGCCCCGGACCGGTGCCGGCCGGCTCGAGGGAACGATCGGCGGCCTCGATCGCGAGCGGCTCCTGGCGCTCTGGCCCGAGGATCGGGCGGGCGAGGGGCGCCGCTGGCTCGCTCGGCACGTCGCGGCGGGCCGGGCCGAGGGCACGGTCGTGCTCGAACGTCCCGACGGGGGAGGGGCGGTTTCGTTCCGCTTCGAGGGCCGTGCGGAGGGCGTGCGGCTGGTCGAGCTCGTGCCGGGCCGGGTGGTCGAGGCGCCCGCGCTCGCGCTCGCGCTCGATGCGACCGGTATCGAGGCGCGCGGCGGCCTCCGGCTCGACGGCCTGGCGCTCGAACTCGTCGAGCTGCGGCACGGCTTCGTGGCGCGAGGGGGGGCGCCCACCCGGCTGCGGCTGCGGTCGCGGCCGGATGCCGCGGCACTCGCCCGCCTCGTTCCCGCGCTCGAGGGCGGGCTCTCGGGTGCGGCGCCGGCCGAGCTCGCGCTCCGCATCGAACGCGACGGAGCGGTGGCCTTCACACTCGATTCCGACCTCGTCGGGCTCGGCGTGGCGGAGCGCGCGCCGGCGCTGCGCAAGGAGCCCGAGCGGCCCGGGGCGCTCGCACTCTCGGGGGCGTTGCGCGGCGGCCGGCTCGAGCTCGCCGAGCTCGCGCTGAGCTGGCCGGGGTTCCGTGCCGAGGGAAGGGCCCGGCTCTCCTGGCCCGAGCTCGCCCCCGAGCGGCTCGAGCTCGACCGGCTGCGGATCGCCGGGAGCGAGCTCGCGCTCCGGCTCGAGCGGCGCGGCTCCGGCTTCGAGGGCCGGCTCGGGGGGGCGCTCCTGCGGCTCGACCCGTGGCTCGAGCCGGGCTCGGAACCGGCTCCGGCGAGGCTGCCGCCGCTCGCCCTCGAGATCGCGGTCGAGGAGCTCCGGGCGCGCGGGCTCGTCCTGCGCGGGCTCGCCGGCAGGGTCGAGACCGACGCCGGGGGCCCCCGCGCGGTCGAGCTCACGGCCCGCCACGGCGACGGCGCGCCCTTCCGGTTGGGGCTCTCCCCCGAGACGCCGCGGCCGCGCCTCGTCCTCCTGAGCGAGGATGCGGGCAGCCTGCTCGAGGCCTTCGACCCGGCAGCCGATCTCGGCGAGGGCGGCCGGCTGCGGCTCGAGGGCGAGCTCGCGGCCGCACCGGGCGAACCCGATTTCCGCGGCCGGCTCGAGGTCCGCGAGGTGGTCCTGCGGCGCGCGCCGATCCTGGCCCGCATCCTCACGCTCGCCTCGCTCGGCGGGGTGCTCGACCTGCTGCGCGGCCGGGGGTTGCGGATCGATCGGGCGAACGCCGAGCTCGAGCTCGCCCGGGGCGTGCTCCTGGTGCGGGAAGGGCGGGCGAGTGGTGCCGAGATCGGCGTCACGGCCGAAGGGAGGATCGTGCTCGCGACCGGTGCGCTCGACCTCTCCGGCACGATCGTGCCGGTCTACACGCTCAACCGGTTCGTGGGTCGGCTGCCGGTGGTGGGCCGGCTCCTGCGCGGCGAGGCCGGGGTCGGGGCCTTCGCCGCGAGCTGGTCGGCGCGCGGCACGGCGGCCGAGCCCGAGGTCGTCGTCAACCCGCTCACGCTGGTCGTGCCGGGCTTCTTGCGCGATCTCGCCGCACTCCTGGCCCAGCGGGCCGAGCCGGCGGAACCCGGGCCGCGCGATTGAATCGGTTCTCGGCGCTCAGACCGGGCGGACCAGGACGTGCCGCTTCTTGCCGGCCGAGAGCTCGAGCGCGCCGTCCTCGAGGGCACTCAGGTCGACCGTCATGGTCTCGTCCTCGACCAGGCGGTTGTTGATCCGGGCCCCCCGCGCGCGCACGAGGCGCCGGGCCTCGGAGTTGGACGGCACCAGCCCGGCCAGCTGGAAGAGCTCGATCACCGGTAGACCCTCGGCCAGGCGATCGCGGTCGAGCTCGACGACGGGCAGTCCCTCGCGCGGCGCGCTGCCCTGCTCGAAGAGGGCGCGGGCGGCGGCGGCGGCCTTCTCGGCCTCCTCGACCCCGTGGGCGAGCCGGGTCGCCTCGAAGGCGAGGATCTTCTTGGCCTCGTTGAGCTCCGCACCGCGGAGCCGTTCGAGGCGTTCGATCTCGGCGAGCGGCAGCTCGGTGAACAACCGCAGGAACCGGCCGACGTCGCCGTCCTCGGTGTTGCGCCAGAACTGGTAATAGTCGAAGGGCGGCAGCCGATTGGGGTCGAGCCAGACCGCACCGGCCGCGGTCTTGCCCATCTTCTGTCCGGAGGCGGTGGTGATGAGCGGGGTGGTGAGCGCGAAGAGCTGGCGACCGTCGATCCGCCGGGCGAGCTCGATGCCGTTGACGATGTTGCCCCACTGGTCGGAGCCGCCCATCTGCAGCCGGCAGTCGTAGCGGCGGGACAGCTCCAGGAAGTCGTAGGCCTGCATGATCATGTAGTTGAACTCGAGGAAGGTGAGCGGCTGCTCGCGCTCGAGTCGCAGGCGCACGGAATCGAAGCTCAGCATCCGGTTGACGGTGAAATGGGTGCCGACCTCCCGCAGGAAGGGGATGTAGCGCAGCTCGTCGAGCCACTCGGCATTGTCGAGCAGCAGTACCGAGCCCTTGTCGAAGTCGAGGAAGCGGGAGAGGCAGCGGCGGATGCCCGCCTTGTTGCGCTCGATCTGTTCGTCGCCGAGGAGCTGGCGGCTCTCGTCGCGGCCCGAGGGGTCGCCGACCTTGGTGGTGCCGCCGCCCACGAGCGCGATGGGCCGGTGGCCGGTGCGCTCGAGGATGCGCAGCATCATGATCGAGACGAGATGGCCGACGTGCAGGCTGTCGGCCGTGCAGTCGAAGCCGATATAGGCCGTGACCCGCTCGCGGGCGAGGAGCTCGTCGAGCGCCTCGGGCTCGCTCACCTGGTGGATGTAGCCGCGGCGGTCGAGCTCGGCGAGGAAGTCGGAGCGGAACCGGTGCATGGGCGCTCCCGAGGCTTGGGCCCGCCGCGGCGGGCGCGGGTCGTCGCGGGTGCGGACGGCTCAGCGGGCGAGTGCCAGGCTCTCGCCGGCCGGCTTGAGTCGACGGTCGAGATAGGCCTCGCAGATCGCCTCGACCTGCTCGACCTTGCCGGAGAAGTGGTGGTCGGCCCCCTCGATCTCGTGGAAATCGATCGTGATGCCGCGCTGCTGGCTGAGCTTGTTCACGAGCCGGGTGACCGAATCGGTCGGGGTCACGACGTCCTTCTCGCCGTGCACGATGAGCCCCGAGGCGGGGCAGGGGGCGAGGAAGGAGAAATCGTACATGTTGGCCGGCAGGCTCAGGCACATGAAGCCCTGGATCTCCGGCCGGCGCATCAGGAGCTGCATGGCGATCCAGGCGCCGAAGGAGAAGCCCGCCACCCAGCAGGAAGTGCTGTTGGGGTGGTGGAGCTGCATCCAGTCGAGCGCCGCGGCGGCGTCCCGGAGCTCGCCCTGGCCGTGGTCGAACACGCCCTGCGAGCGACCCACGCCGCGGCTGTTGTAGCGCAGGGTGGCGAAGCCGCGCCGGGCGAAGACATGGAACATCATGTGCACGAGACGGTTGTTCATCGTCCCACCGTGCAGCGGGTGGGGATGCAGCACGATCGCGAGCGGCGGCGCCGCGCCGTGCCCCGGCATGTAGCGACCTTCGAGACGTCCGTCCGAGCCGTTGAAGATCACTTCCGGCATCGCGTTCTACCTCGACTCCCCACGAGAGGGCCGCCGGGGACGCCGCTCCCCGGCGGTCGGTTGCACCGCACTTCGCCTCGACCTATATGGGCTCGGGCGTGGCGAGATGCAGGGCCCGTCCGTGCCCACTTCCTCCGCGCGCGACAAAAGGCCCGCTCCGCCGGCCGTCCGGCGGCGGGGCCGGACCTATAGCCGAGGCGCGGTGCGATGTTCAAGGCGTTGATGGAGGACATTCAGGCGGTCTTCGAGCGCGACCCGGCGGCGCGCTCGAAGATCGAGGTCCTGCTCTGCTACCCGGGCGTGCACGCCGTCGCCCTGCACCGGCTCGCGCACGCCCTCTGGCGGCGCGGGTGGTGTCTCGCCGCCCGCTTCCTCTCGAACGTCAACCGCTTCCTGACCGGCATCGAGATCCACCCCGGAGCGAAGATCGGTCGCCGCTTCTTCATCGACCACGGCATGGGCGTGGTCATCGGCGAGACCGCCGAGATCGGCGACGACGTGACCATCTACCAGGGCGTCACCCTCGGCGGGGTGAGCCTCGACAAGGGCAAGCGCCATCCGACGATCGAGGACGGCGTGGTGATCGGCGCCGGCGCCGCGGTGCTCGGACCTTTCACCGTCGGCAAGGGAGCCCGGATCGGCTCCAATGCGGTCGTGGTCAAGGAGGTTCCGCCCGGCGTCACGGTGGTCGGCATCCCGGCCAGGCCCGTGGGGCCGCAGCCGGTGGCCGAGGGCGAGCGGGCCTTCCCGGCCTACGGCACCTGGCCCGGCGTGGCGGCCGACCCCGTGAGCCGTGCCCTCGAGCGGGTCTGCCTGCAGCTCGAGGCGCTCCAGGCGCGGGTCGAGGAGCTCGAGCGGCGCGAGGCCGAGACCGCCCAGCCCCTGCGCCGCGTGGGCTCTTGAAGGGGCATGGGCAGGCCGCTCGCTTATCTCGACTGGGCGGCGACCGCGCCGGTCCGCCCCGAGGCGGTCGCGGCGATGGCCGAGGCGGGGAAGCTGGTCGGCAATCCCGCCTCGGTCCACGGCCCGGGCCGGCGCGCCCGGGCGTTGCTCGACGACGCCCGCCGGCGGATCGCCCGCGCCTTCGGCCTCGAGGCCGAGGGTCTCGTGTTGACGAGCGGCGGGACCGAGGCCAACCAGCTCGCCCTCCACCAGGCCCGGGGCACGGTCGCCGTCAGTGCCGTCGAGCACGCTTCGATCCTCGAGGCGGTCCCCGAGGCGATCCGACTACCGGTGACGGCCGAGGGTGTGCTCGACCTCGAGGCGGCCGAGCGGCTCCTCGCCGAGCATCGCCCGGCGCTCGTCGCCTGCCAGCTCGCCAACAACGAGACCGGAGCGATCCAGCCCGTGTGCGAGCTCGCCCGGATCGTCCGACGGATCGGGGCGCAGCTTCACGTCGACGCGGTCCAGGCGGCCGGCAAGCTCGCCTGTGCACCCGAGCTGCTCGGCGCCGACACGGTCGCGGTCTCCGCCCACAAGCTCGGCGGTCCCATGGGCGTGGGCGCGCTCCTGCTCCGACCGGGTCTCGGGCTGCGGCCGCGCCAGCCGGGCGGCGGCCAGGAGCTCGGCCGCCGGGCGGGCACGCCGAACCTGCCGGGGGCGGCCGGCTTCGCGGCCGCGGTCGAGCTCCTGTCGGCCCTCGACTGGCGTCCGGTCGAGGGGCTCCGCAAGCGGCTCGAGGGGGCACTCGCGGCGGTCGCCCCGGAGCTCCGAGTGGTCGCCGCGGGCGCGCCGCGACTGCCGACGATCGCCTGCCTCCTAACCCCCGGTCTGCCGGCCGAGACCCAGGTCCTGGCCCTCGACCTCGACGGTGTGGCGGTCGGGGCCGGGGCGGCCTGCAGCTCGGGCAAGCTCGCGCCCTCGCACGTGCTGCTGGCGATGGGCTTCGCCGAGGCCGAAGCCCGTGCGGCGATCCGGGTGAGCCTCGGTTGGTCGACCGGTGCGACAGAGATCGACCGGCTGGTCGAGGCCTGGGGGGCGCTGTATCGCCGCTTCCGCGCCCGCCGCGCGGCCTGAGCAGGACCACGCGGCCTCTGCGCCGAGGCGCGTCGGTCTTGTCAAAGGCCTCGCGCGGGGCAATCTGGACGCTGGCGGGCCGTTCGGCTCGACACGGAGGGACCAGATGTCGGAGCCCATCTTGACCCTGACCCCGGCGGCCGTGAGCCGGGTCCGTCATTTGCTCGCGACCCGCGGCGAGGGTGCTCGTGGCCTGCGCGTCGCGGTCAAGCCGACCGGCTGCTCGGGCTTCTCCTACCGGCTCGACTTCGCCCGCGCGATCGGCCCCGAGGACCGGGTCGTCGAGTGCGAAGGCGTCACCGTGGTGGTCGACCCCGAGGCGGTGCCGCTCGTGGCCGGCACCGAGGTCGACTGGGTGGAAGACCGGCTCGGCGCCCAGTTCGTGTTCAAGAACCCGAACGAGAAGGCGCGCTGCGGCTGCGGCGAGAGCTTCAAGGTCTGAGCCGGGGCCGTTGCCGGAGGTCGTCTTCATCCTGCCGCGCGGCCGCACGGTGCGGGTCGCGGTGCCGGCGGGCGCGAGCCTGCTCGAGGCGGCGCGCATCGCCCGGGTCGACATCGAGGGCGCCTGCGGCGGCTCGATGGCCTGCGCGACCTGCCACGTCCGGGTCGAGGAGGACTGGTTCGGCCGGCTCGAGCCCGCTTCGGCGGAGGAGGAGGACATGCTCGATCTGGCGGCCGAGTGGGGCCCGACTTCGCGCCTGGGGTGCCAGGTGCGGGTCGGCCCGGAGCTCGACGGCCTCACCGTCCGCGTTCCCGCCTCGAGTCTGCTCTCCGATGACGCCTGAGAGCCCGGCCGCCGATCTCGACCTCCCGGCCGGCGCTCGGGTCGTGGTCGCCATGTCGGGCGGGGTCGACAGCTCGGTCGCGGCCGCGCTCTTGGCGGAGGCCGGGTGCGAGGTGGTGGGCGTCACCCTGCAGCTGCACGATCGGCGCTCGATGCGGGCGGACGGGCGCGGCTGCTGCGCCGGCCGCGACGTCGAGGACGCGCGGGCAGTGGCCGCCCGGCTCGGCATCCCGCACTACGTGATCGACCGCGAAGCCCGCTTCCGCGAGGCGGTGATCGAGGACTTCGCCGCCTCTTATGCGGCCGGCCGCACCCCCGTGCCCTGCGTGCGCTGCAACGAGCGGGTCAAGTTCGTGGACCTCCTCGAGCTCGCCCGCGATCTGGGTGCTCGGGCGCTCGCCACCGGCCATTACGCCCGCCGGGTCGCGGGGGCGAGCGGGCCCGAGCTGCACCGGGCCGTCGATCCGCGCCGCGACCAGAGCTACTTCCTGTTCACGACGAGCGCGGAGCAGCTCGCCTTCCTGCGCTTTCCCCTGGGAGGGCTCGAGAAGGAGCGGGTGCGGGCGTTCGCCGCCGCGCGCGGGCTGCCGGTCGCCGACAAGCCGGACAGCCAGGACCTCTGCTTCGTGGCGAAGGGGGCGCATGCGCGGCTGGTCGAGGCGCTGCGGCCCGACGCGACCGAGCCGGGCGCGATCGTCCACGTGGACGGGCGGGTGATCGGCCGGCACGGCGGGATCGCCCGGTTCACCGTGGGCCAGAGGAAGGGCCTCGGCCTGGCGGCGGGCGAGCCGCTCTACGTCACCGCGATCGACGCCTCGAGCCGGCGGATCGAGGTCGGTCCGCGGCGGGCGGCTCTCGTGGCGGGCTGTGCGCTCGAGGGTTGCTCCTGGCTCGTGCCGCCCGATCCGGAAGAGGTGCTCGAGGTGCGGCACCGCTACAACGAGCCGGCGGTCGCCGCGCGGATCGAGCCTCTGGCGGGCGGGCGGGCGCAGGTCCGCTTCCTCGAGCCGCAGGTCGGGGTGGCACCCGGCCAGGCCTGCGTCGCCTGGCGCGGGACGCGGCTTCTGGGTGGCGGCTGGATCGCCTCGACCGAACGGCTCGCATCCCTGCCCGCCCTGCGCCTTGACGCGCCGGCCGCCGCTCCATAGATCGTGGCGACCCGCGGGCACGGTGGCGGAGTAGCTCAGCGGTAGAGCAGGGGAATCATAATCCCTTGGTCGGGGGTTCGAATCCCTCCTCCGCTACCATCGGCCGGCGCGTCCCGTCGGCTCGCGCGAACGCTTCACGAAAAATCAACCTCGAGGCTCGACAGTCCGCATAGGCGCGGTGCTATCCTTCCGTTCGACCGGAAGGCGCGGGTGCGGGCATGGGCGAGATCGCACGCTTCGTGATCGAGCGGGTCGAGATCCTGCGGCCGGACGGCACGCTCGCAGGCCCGCTGCCGGCCTTCGCCGAGGATCCGGACGAGCTCGTGAAGCTCTACCGGGCGATGGTGCTCACCCGAACCTACGACACGAAGGCGGTGGCCCTGCAGCGCACCGGCCGGCTCGGCACGGTGGCGTCCTCGCTCGGCCAGGAGGCCGTGGCGGTGGGCACCGCCGCGGCGATGCGGCCGGAGGACGTGCTCCTTCCCTCGTTCCGCGAGCAGGGGGCGATGCTCTGGCGCGGGGTGCGGATCGAGGAGCTCTTGACCTTCTGGGGCGGCGACGAGCGCGGCTCGGACTTCGCGGGCCCGCGCGAGGACTTCCCGGTCTGCATTCCGGTCGGCACCCACGCCCCGCACGCCGCCGGGGTCGCGACCGCCTTCAAGCTCCGCCGCGAGCCGCGGGTGGCGGTCTGCGTGCTCGGCGACGGTGCGACCTCGAAGGGCGAGGTCTACGAGGCCTTGAACCTCGCCGGGGTCTGGCGGCTGCCGATGGTCACGGTCGTCAACAACAATCGTTGGGCGATCTCGGTCCCCGTCGAAGCCCAGACCGCGGCCGCCACGCTCGCCCAGAAGGCGATCGCCGCCGGCATTCCCGGCATCCAGGTCGACGGCAACGACGTGATCGCGGTGCGGGCGGTGGTCGCGCGGGCGATCGAGCGGGCACGCGCGGGCGAGGGCCCGACGCTGGTCGAGGCCACGACGTACCGGCTCTCCGACCATACCACCGCCGACGACGCCCGCCGCTACCGCGACGACGCGGAAGTGAGCACGCGCTGGAAGGAGGAGCCGATCGGCCGGCTGCGCGCCTTCCTGCTCGCTCGCGGCCTCTGGGACAAGGCGCGCGAGGAGGCGCTGCTCGCCGATTGCGCGCGTGCGGTCGACGAGGCGGTCGCGGTCTATCTCGCCCGGCCGCCCGCGCCCGCGACCGACATGATCGACAGCGTCTTCGCCCGCCTGCCGGCACCGCTCGCCCGACAGCGGGCCGAGATCGAGCGGCGGGCGCGTGCCCGGGCCGCGGAGGCCGCCGGCCGATGAGTGCGCTCACCCTGGTCGAGGCGGTCCGCACGGCCCTCGCCCGGGCCATGGAGGAGGACCCGCGCGTGCTCGTGCTCGGCGAGGACGTGGGGCGGGACGGCGGCGTCTTCCGCGCCACCGAGGGGCTCTTCGAGCGGTTCGGGCCGGAGCGGGTGCTCGATACCCCGCTCTCCGAGGCGCTCTTCACCGGTCTCGCCGTGGGCCTCGGCGCGCAGGGCTTCCGGCCCGTGGTCGAGTTCCAGTTCGACGGCTTCATGTACCCGGCGATCGACCAGCTCGTGAACCATGCCGGGCGACTTCGGGCCCGCACCCGCGGCCGGCTCTCCTGTCCGATCGTGCTGCGGGCCCCCTACGGTGCGGGGATCCGCGCCCCCGAGCACCATTCCGAGAGCCCGGAAGCGCTGTTCGCCGCGATCCCGGGCGTGCGCACCGTGATCCCCTCCTCCCCGGCCAAGGCCTACGGCCTGCTCCTGGCGGCGATCAGAGACCCCGACCCCGTGGTGTTCCTCGAGCCCAAGCGGATCTACCGAGCCTTCCGCGAAGAGGTGGTGGACGACGGTGTCGCTCTGCCGCTCGACCGCGCCTTCGTTCTGCGCGAGGGCCGCGACCTCACGATCGTCGCCTGGGGGGCACTCGTCCGGGAAGCGCTCCAAGCCGCCGAGCGGCTCGCCGAAGAGGGCGTGAGCGCGGAGGTCCTCGACCCGGCCACGCTCGCACCCCTCGATGCCGAGACGATTCTCGCCGCGGTCGCCCGGACCGGCCGCTGCCTGATCGTGCACGAGGCACCGCCGAGCCACGGTCCGGGTGCGGAGATCGCGGCCCTGCTCGCGGCCGAGGGGCTGTTCTCGCTCTTGGCACCGGTCGCCCGGGTCACCGCCTTCGACCTGCCCACGCCGCTGCCGCGGCTCGAGGGCGTGTTCCTGCCGAACGTCGCCGACATCCTGGAAGCCGCCCGGAGGCTGCTCGCGCACCGATGATCACCTTCCGCCTGCCCGACCTCGGCGAGGGCCTCGAGGAGGCCGAGATCGTCGCCTGGCACGTCGCCGTGGGCGACCACGTGGTGGCCGACCAGCCGCTCCTTTCGGTCGAGACCGACAAAGCGGTGGTCGAGGTGCCGGCGCCGCGCGCCGGGCGGATCGTCGCCCTGCACGGTGCACCCGGCACGATCGTCAAGGTCGGAGAACCGCTCGTCGAGATCGAGGAAGCGGCCGGCGAGGATGCCGGGGCGGTGGTGGGCGAGTTGCCCCGCGGCGAGCGGCTCGCCGCCGCAGCCGGAGCATCGGCCGGGGCGGCCGCGGTCAAGGCGGCACCGGCGGTGCGCAGACGGGCGGCCGAGCTCGGCCTCGATCTCGCGGCCGTGCCCGCGAGCGGACCCGAGGGCACGGTGACCATGGCCGACCTCGAGGCCGCGGCGGCCGCCCGAGCGGCGGGCGGTGCGGCCGCGGTCGGTGGACCGGTGGGCGGCGAACTCCTGCCGCTTCGGGGCGTGCGACGAGCGATGGCTCGGACGATGGCCCGCGCCCATGCCGAGGTGGTGCCGGCGACCGTGGTCGACGAGGCCGATGTCGGCCGCTGGCCCGAGGGCACCGACGTCACCCTGCGCCTGGTGCGCGCGATCGTCGCCGGCTGCCGCGCCGAGCCGGCCCTCAATGCCCGCTTCCTCTCCGAGGCCGAAGGGCGGGTGCTCGAGCAACGGATCGACCTCGGCATCGCCGTCGATCTGCCGGACGGGCTGGTCGTGCCGGTTCTGCGCGACGTCGCCAACCGCACGCCGGCCGATCTGCGGGCCGGGCTCGATCGGCTCGCCCGCGACGTGCGGGCGCGCACCATTCCGCTCGCCGAGCTCAAGGGGGCGACGATCACGCTCTCCAATTTCGGCATGCTCGGCGGCCGCTTCGCCGAGCTCGTGGTGGTGCCGCCGCAGGTGGCGATCCTGGGTGCGGGGCGGATCCGGGAGGGCGTGCGGGTGGCCGCGGGGGCGCTCCGCCTCACCCGCTTCCTGCCGCTCTCCTTGACCTTCGACCACCGCGCGGTGACCGGTGGCGAGGCCGCCCGCTTCCTGCAGGCGGTGATCGGCGATCTCGAACTCGCCGACTGAACGGCACCGGGGGGCGACGGGGC